>NZ_JBEAAM010000026.1:0-57217 GCF_040066175.1 Fontimonas sp. SYSU GA230001 | reverse complement strand
CAGTTGTTCCTTTCCATCAGCAAAGCCCAGCGTCCCGCCGCCTGACAGCCCCTCACTCAGACCCGCCCTTCAGGCTCATCTCTGGATTGGAAAGGACTCACTTATTCACAGGCCGGTTCGCAGGCATGCGTGCGCGATCCGCGGCCGCACGTGCATCCGTTGACGGCAATCCGCCCCGTCCCTAGCATCCGCGCACCCCATGAAACTCCAAGACATCCTGGCGCCGATTGCCGGCGACATGCGCCGCGTCGATGAGACCATCCGCGCCCGCCTGCATTCGGAAGTCGCCCTGATCAACGAGATCGGCGCGCACATCGTCTCCGCCGGCGGCAAGCGCCTGCGCCCGGCGCTGGTACTGCTCAGCGCCCGCGCGCTCGGCTGCACCACCGACGAGCCGATCCTGCACGCGGCGACCATCGAGTTCATCCACACCGCGACCCTGCTGCACGACGACGTGGTCGATGAATCCGGCCTGCGCCGCGGCCTCAAGACCGCCAACGCGGTGTGGGGCAACGCCGGCGCCGTCCTGTCCGGGGACTTCGTCTATTCGCGCAGCTTCCAGATGATGGTGGACAGCGGCCGCATGGAAGTGATGCGTGTGATGGCCGACACCACCAACGCCATCGCCGAAGGCGAGGTGCTGCAGCTGCTCAACTGCGGCGATCCGCAGGTGGACGAAGCCCGCTACCTGCGGGTGATCGAGCTCAAGACTGCGCGCCTGTTCGAGGGCGGCTGCCGCCTGGGCGCGATCGCGGCCGATCGGACACAGGCGATCCAGGACGCCGCCGGCCGCTACGGACACGAGCTCGGCATCGCCTTCCAGCTGGTCGATGACCTGCTCGACTACCTCGCCGACCCCACGGTCAGCGGCAAGAACATCGGCACCGACCTGGCCGAGGGCAAGCCGACGCTGCCCCTGATCCACGCGATGAAGCACGGCACGACCGAACAGGCCGCGCTGATCCGCGACGCGATCCGCCACGGCCGCATCGACCGGCTCGGCGACGTGCTCGCGGCGGTTGAATCCACCGGAGCGATTCCTTACACTCGCGCCCTCGCCGAACGGCACAGCCGCGAAGCGATCCAGTCGTTGAGCGAAATACCCGAGTCGCCATACAAGAACGCACTGGTCGATCTGGCCCGCTACAACCTCACGCGCGCCGCCTGATCACAACGGGGTGTAGCTCAGTTTGGTAGAGCGCTTGCTTCGGGAGCAAGAGGTCGTAGGTTCGAATCCTGTCACCCCGACCACCGATCGTGATGAAACCCGGCGCTGCCGGGTTTTTCGGTTCCACCGCCATGAGGACTCCGCTCCTTGCCGCACTGCTCGCAGCGACCGCCGCGCTCGGCGACGCGAGGGCGGACGCGGGTGGGCCGGCGCTCGCCGGCGTCGCCACGGTCATCGACGGCGACACCATCGAGATCCACGGTCGGCGCATCCGCCTGCACGGCATCGACGCGCCGGAGGCCGGGCAGACGTGCAGACGCCAGAGCGACGGCCAGGTCTGGCCCTGCGGCCGGCGCGCGGCGCAGGCCCTGCAGGCACTGCTCGGCCGGCGCACGGTCGAATGCATTCCCGGCAAGACCGACCGCTATGGCAGGTTGAACGCACGCTGCAGTGTCGGCGGCGTGGACATCGAAGCCTGGATGGTGCGCCAGGGCTGGGCGCTGGCCTATCGCCGCTACTCGCAGGATTACGTGGACGAAGAAGCCCAGGCACGCGGTGCGCGGCGCAACATCTGGTCGGGCACGATGCAGAACCCGGAACGCTATCGTCGCGACCAGGCGACGGCACGGCGCTCGCGCGCGGTCACGGACTGCGAGCGAACGCCTCGGCAATCGTCCGCATCAGCGCCCGGTAGAACGCCGGCCGCGGAAAACGGTTGCGCCCGAAATTGAAGGTCCGGTAGCTCACACCCCAGTGGTGGGCACGCACCGCGCCCAGGTGGATGTTGTTCTGCGGCGGAATCGGCACCGTCGCCGGCAGCAGGTGGTCGTCCAGCGTCACCTGGCCATCGTTGTAAACCGACACCGGATCGGACACCCGTGCCTGCCGGTACATCGCGTAGTCGTCGAGATTGAACTGCCACCAGCGCCGCCGGTAATCGGCCAGCGGCAGCACCGCGCTGACCGTGAAGTACTTGAGCTGTGGCGGCAGGTCCGGAGCGTAGCGGCGCAGCGCGGCCTGCCGTTCGGCATGGCCCAGCGACTCGACGCCGCCGACCATGTCGTCGAGCAACTGTTGCGTACCCAGCCCGGCAAGCGTGCCGATCCAGCGATGCCGGCGGCAGAAATCGACGACGCGATGGATGTTGAGCAGCTGCGCATCCGGCTTGAGCACGTCGTCGGCCAGATACGAGCCGCCGATGTCGCCGCACAGGCCGAGGAAGCCCAGCGTCGAGCGCAGGATGAACTCGTCCGCATAGTGCCCTGCATGCAACGCGGCGAGCAGCTCCAGCGACAGCGGCGATCCATACGAATAGCCGACGAAGAACAGCTTGTAGCCCTGCTCCACCCAGCCACGCAGCGCGGTCGAGCGATGCAGCATCTCGAACAGCGGGCCGAGGATGTGCCGCGCTGCCGCATTCGACCGCGGGTAGCGCACGTACAGCAGCTTGAACCCGTCGCCGCGCGCGTACTCGATCTCCTGCGGCGGCTCGTTCTGCCAGCCGGGCCTGAGCATGACGACGTGATGCGGCGAATCCCTGCGCTCGATCTGCTCGTGCCACGACAGGTTGCGCAGCGTCTCGTGCGTGAAGCCGGGCACCAGCACCAGCACGACCTTCTGGCTGCGGTAGAAGTCCGGCGTGATCGAATCGTCGGCCGCGACCGCATCCAGCGCCGCAGCGGCCTGCGCCTCGTCCAGCGTCAGGCGCGCCAGATCGCGGTCGCGCCCCTCCCCGACGATGCGCAGATCGGCGATGCGATAGGGCCGCAACGCCCAGCGCGCCACCTGTTCGGCGGTGGCGTTCTCGCGCTTGAGCTGCGCCAGGAAGTTGTGGTGAAACCGCTCCGCCCAGTCCACGTGCACGGCTCCGCTGCCCGTTTGGCGCAGCGTACCCGCCCGTGCGGCGCTTGGCGACGACGGGTG
Source organism: Fontimonas sp. SYSU GA230001 (assembly GCF_040066175.1). Taxonomy (NCBI): domain Bacteria; kingdom Pseudomonadati; phylum Pseudomonadota; class Gammaproteobacteria; order Nevskiales; family Nevskiaceae; genus Fontimonas; species Fontimonas sp. SYSU GA230001. The sequence goes on along the minus strand of NZ_JBEAAM010000026.1, from coordinate 54,126 downwards.
CTCAGGCGCCCTTCGGTGGCGCCACCAGTTCGCGGAGCTCGCGTTCGAGCAGGGTTTCCTGGACCAGCAGCCGCTCGGCGGCCGCATCGAGCTGCGGGCGCTCGCCGGACAGCACCGACAGCGCCTTCTGGAAGGCCTGCTCGACCAGGTCGCGGATCGCCTCGTCGATCTTCTGCGCCGTGGCCTCGCCGTAGCGGCGCACGGTGCCCAGGTTCGGGTCGAGGAAGTGCTGGGTCTCTGTCTCGTAGCTCGCCTGCCCGAGCGCCGGCACCATGCCGAAGCGCGTGACCATGCTGCGCGCGATCTCGCTGGCCTTGGCCAGGTCGTCGGCGGCACCGGTGGACACTTCGCCGAATACGACCTGCTCCGCGGCGCGGCCCGCGAGCAGCACCGCCATCTTGTTCTCCAGCTCGGTGCGCGTCATCAGGTAGCGGTCCTCGGTCGGACGCTGGATCGTGTAGCCGAGCGCGCCGATGCCGCGCGGGATGATCGAGACCTTGTGCACCGTCTCGGTCGTCCCCAGCGCCAGCGCGACGAAGGCGTGGCCCAGCTCGTGATAGGCGACGACGCGCCGCTCGTGGGGATTGAGCAGGCGGTTCTTCTTCTCCAGTCCGGCGACGATGCGCTCGACCGCACGCGTGAAGTCGTCGAGACAGACCGCCTCGCTGCCGGCGCGCGTCGCCAGCAGCGCCGCCTCGTTGACGAGGTTGGCGAGATCGGCGCCGGAGAAGCCCGGCGTCAGCGCGGCGATCTGTTCGGGACTCACGTCCGCGGCGAGCTTCACCTTGCGCAGGTGCACGTTGAGGATCTGCACGCGACCGGCCTTGTCGGGACGATCGACCAGCACTTGCCGATCGAAGCGTCCCGCGCGCAGCAGGGCCGGGTCGAGGATTTCCGGGCGATTGGTCGCCGCCAGCAGCACCAGCCCCTGGCGCGGATCGAAGCCGTCCATCTCCGACAGCAGCTGATTGAGCGTCTGCTCCTTCTCGTCGTGACCGCCCGCCATCGGAAACGCGCCGCGTGCACGGCCGAGCGCGTCCAGCTCGTCGATGAAGATAATGGCCGGCGCCTGGCGCCGCGCCTGCTCGAACAGGTCGCGCACGCGCGCGGCGCCGACGCCGACGAACATCTCGACGAACTCCGAACCATTGATCGAGAAGAACGGCACGCCGGCCTCGCCGGCCACCGCACGCGCCAGCAGGGTCTTGCCGGTGCCGGGCGGCCCGACCAGCAGGATGCCCTTGGGCAAACGCGCGCCGAGCCGCCCGTAGGCGTCCGGCTGCTTGAGGAAATTGACGATCTCCTGCAGTTCGGCCTTGGCCTCGTCCACGCCGGCGACGTCGGCGAAACTGACCCTGGTGTCGGTTTCGACATAGACCTTGGCCTTGCTCTTGCCGATCGCCATCAGCCCGTCGCCCAAACCCTGCTTCTCGGCGAAGCGGCGGAACACGATCATCCACAGGCCGAAGAACAGCAGCACCGGCAGCACCCAGGACAGGATGTCGCGCAGCAGCGTGTTCTCCTTCACCGCGGAATAGTTCACGCCGTACCGACCCAGGCGCTCCGCCAGCTGTGGATCGACCCGCTGCGTGACGACGTGACGGATGCCGTCGGACTCCGGGGCCTTGAGCGTGCCGCGCAGGCTGTCGCCGGCGATGACCACTTCGGCGATACGGCCATCGGCGAGCATCTGCTCGAACTCGCTGTACGGCACGCCGCGCACGCGCTCGACGCCGGAGAGCAGCCATTGCAGCAGCAGGATGCCGAGCACTGCGGCGATCAGATAGCCGATGTTGAAGCGGTGCTGCGGTTCCAGGGCCATTTCGACTCGTGGTTGCGGACGACGTGCCCGCACATTGAAGCGGCCGTGCCAGCGCACGGCACTGACGCACGTCAAGCAGCCGGCGGCTCGTAGCTGACGCCGACGATCTCCAGCTCGGTCGGACCCGCCGGCAGCAGCACCCGCACCACGTCACCGGCTGCCCTGCCGAGCAGCGCGCGTGCGACCGGCGAATCGACGCTGATCAGGCCGGCGCGCGCGTCGGCCTCGTCGGCGCCGACGATGCGGTAGCGGTGCCTGCGGTCGTCGGGGTCGGCAACCTCGACCCAGGCACCGAAGTACACCCGGCTGTCGTCGCGCGGCCTGATCTCGACGATGGTGACGTCCTGCAGGCGCGCGGTCAGGTACTTGAGCCGCGCGTCGATCTCGCGCAGTTCCCTCTTGCGGTACTGATACTCGGCGTTCTCGCTGCGGTCGCCTTCGGCCGCCGCGGCGGCGAGCGCGCGCACGACCTCGGGCCGGCGCACGCGCCAGAGCTGTTCGAACTCCGCCTTCAGGCGGGCGTGCCCCTCCGCGGTGATGTGCGGCGAGGACCGCGGCGACGGCGGACGCCAGCGCGACACGGCTTCAGCCGATCCTGATCAGCTCGTCCGGCAGGAACAGATCCGGGGCCAGCTCGTGATCGGGCGTCCCCGGCACCGCGGCGTACCGGGAGAAGTCGGTGACGCCGGCATCGCGCAACACCTGGTCATCGATGCAGAAATGGCCGGTGAACTCGCGCGACGGCTTGCTCAGGATCAGCTGTGCGGCATCGCCCATGATGTCCGGGGTGCGCGAGCGCTTCATGATCGCGTCGCCGCCGACCAGCGTGATCGCCGCAGTGGCGATCGTCGTGTGCGGCCACAGCGAATTGGCCGCGATGCCGTCCTTGCGGAATTCCTGCGCCCAGGCCAGCGTGCACAGGCTCATGCCGTACTTGGCGATGGAATACGCCACGTGCGGGGCGAACCATTTGGGCCGGACATCCAGCGGCGGCGACAGCGTCAGGATGTGCGGATTCGACGATTTCTTCAGGTGCGGGATGCAGTACTTGCCGCACAGGAAGGTGCCGCGCGCATTGATCCCGTTCATCAGGTCGTAGCGCTTCATGTCGGTGGCGAGCGTGCCGGTCAGGCTGATCGCACTGGCGTTGTTGACCAGGATGTCGATGCCGCCGAAGGTCTCGACGGTCTTCGCGACCGCGGCCTTGACCTGTTCCTCGTCACGTATGTCGCAGACGATCGGCAGCCCCTTGCCGCCGGCCCGCTCGATGTCCGCCGCGGCGCTGTAGATCGTGCCGGACAGCTTGGGATGCGGCTCGGCGGTCTTGGCGGCGATGGCGACGTTGGCACCGTCACGCGCGGCCCGCACCGCGATCGCATGACCGATGCCGCGCGATCCGCCGGTGATGAACAGGGTCTTGCCTTTGAGGGACATGGGGAAGCTCCTTGAACAATGGTTGCAGGCTGCGGGTACAGGATGCGGGCGCGGCTGGACTCCGCTACAACATCGCCGTGGCGCGCGCGAGCCGTTCGGCCTGGATGCGGTTGAGATTGCGGTAGATCACCGCGGCGATGCGCGGATACCGCTGGCGCAGGCGCTCCAGGTCCTGCGAGTCGAAGCGCAGCAGGCGCACCGGCGACACCGCATCGACGTTGGCCGTGCGCCGCTGCCCGAAGTATCCGGCCTCGCCCATCACCGCACCGCGGCCGAGCGAAGCCAGCACCTTGCGCTCGCCGTTGCGCTCGACCCAGACCTGCAGCTGACCATCGACGACGACATAGATGTCGCGCGCATAGTCGCCCTGCGTGATCACGCGCGCCCCGCTGTTGTGGCGTTCGAGCTTGGACAGCAGCGCGAACAGCCGCGCCTGGCGCAGCGACAGGCCCGAGAACAGCGGGATCGTGTGCTGCGGCGACTGGCCCAGATCCAGCCGCACGATGTCCCACAGCGTGACGATACGCAGCTTCGAACCGAGCGCCGGCGTCACCAGGATGTCGGCGAACCAGGCGATGAACAGCGTGAACGCGGCGAGCAGGCCGAACTGCACCTGATTCTGCAGCTCGCTGCCGGTGAACACGAGGAAGCCCAGGCACAGCGCCACGACGGTGAACGTGACCGGCCGCAGGATGCTGGCCAGCGCGCTCTTGACCGCGGCCTTCTCGTTGGCCTTGGCGCGCGCATCGGCGTTGAAGCGTGCGAGGAAGTGGATCGTGTCATCGACGGCGATGCCCAGCACGATGCACGCGATCAGGCTGTTGGTCGGGTTGAGCGGGATGTCGAGCAAGCCGAGGATCCCGAAGTAGAGCGCCACCGGCAGTATGTTCGGCAGCATCGCCAGCAGGGCCGCACGCGCCGAGGTGAACATCAGCGCCAGCATCGCCCAGATCGCCACGGATGCCAGCGTCAGCGAGGTCAGCTGCCCGGACGCGATCTCGTTGACGGTCCGCGTCGCCAGCACCGGGCTGCCGGTCACGCGACCATCGAGCGGCGGCGTCATCTGGCGCAGGCGCGCCTCTGTGCGCTGCACGAAGTCGGCGATCTGCACCGAACCATCGACCTTGATGCGCACCGAGATCAGCGCGGTCCTGAAGCGTGAGTCGATCACGCGCCGGATCTCGTCGCTGCCGCCGAACACCAGCAGCTGCTTGACCGCGGTGGCGTCGTCGGGAATGCGGTAGTGCGCCGGATCGCCGTCGTTGAGATTGCGGTTGATCAGCTTGAGATGATCGACATACGAGATCACCGGACCGACTTCCGGCTGCTCGCGCAGCCAATTCTGCAACGCCTCGATCTCGCGGATCAGGGCCGGGTCGGTGAGCGCGTCGTTGACGTAGGTTTCGATCAGGATCGACACCTGGCTCGCGCCGTCGAACACCCGGTTGATCGCCTCGTAGTCGCGCCGCACCGCGGCTTCGGCAGCAAAGTTCTTGATGTACTCGGTACCGACGCGGATGTGGCTCGCCCAGTACAGATCGACCGGGATCGACAGCACGGCGGCGGCGATGATCCAGTTGCGCCATTTCAGGTCGAACAATGCGATGCGGCGCGCCTTGCGCGCGAAGAAGGCCTCGCCGAGCGGCCGCCGCGGTTCGCGCGGACCGAGCAGGCTCAGCACCGCCGGCAGGAACACCAGGGTCAGCAGCATGCCGATGCCGACGCCGATGCTGGACAGCACGGCGAACTGGGCGATCACCGGCAGCTGGCCCGGAATCAGCGCGAGGAATCCGGCCGCGGTCGTCGCCGTGGACAGCAGCAGACCGCCGCCGACGCGGCGCAGCGTGCGTTCGACGCGCTGGCGCTGCGTTTCCTTGCGCTCGAAGTCGTAATACTCGGCGAGCAGATGCACGGCATAGGACAAAGCCAGCGTGATCACCAGCGGCGGCACGATCGCGGTGACCAGGTTGATGGCCAGATCGAGGAGAACCGCGGCGCTGAGCGTCCAGACCAGCGCCAGACTGATGGTGAAGGTCGCGAGCAGCACGGTGCGCAGGCTGCGGAAGGCGACCAGCAGCAGTGCAACCACCAGCACGAAGATCGCCGGCATCGTGAACGCGAGGGTGTCGAGGATGGCGTCGGTGGTCGCCGCCTTGATCACCGGGCTGCCGGTGATCCAGATCTCCTCGGAGCCGGTGACTTCGCGGGCCAGCGCGCGGATACGCGCGGTGTAGGCACCGGCACGGAACTGGTTCTCGTCCACGCCGGTCAGCGTCAGCGCGAACGCGGCGACGCGCCCGTCCTGCGACACCAGCGCGTCACGGTAGAGCGGATTGTCGGCGAGCGCGCGCGCGAAACCGCCGATCGACTCGGGCTGCTCGCGCGCCTGCGCGGCGAAGCTGCTCAGGTTGATGCCGAACTCGTCGGCGACCGGATTCTGTGCATTGGCCAGCGACAGGACCTGGCGCACGCCTTCGATCTCGCCGAGGCGGCGCGTCAGCCGGTCGATGCGCTCGATGTTCTCCGCGGTATAGACGTTGTCGAACCTGACCGCGAGCAGCACCGGATCGGTCTCCCCGAACTGCGCACGCACGCGGTCGTAGAGTGCCCGGTCACCATCCTGCGCCGGCAGCAGGCGCTCCAGTGCCGGATCGATGCGCAGGCGCAGGCTGCCGTCGCGCGGGTCGATCAGCACCACGGCGGCGACGGCGGACAGCAGCACACCGGCGACGACGATGCCGAGCGGGTGCGACGCCAGCCATGCGATCAACCGCTGCATCGACGACGCGTCAGCTGCCGATGTAGAAGGTGCTCGGGTTGAAATGCCGCCCGGGCAGATCGACGTCGCTGCTCAGGCCGAGCACCCGTAGGCGCGTCTTCGTGCCTTCCTTGAGGTCGCTCATCAGCGCCTCGCCCGGATACCAGTGCGGACCCGACTGGCGCAGGGAGGCCGGTTCCACGTCGAGGCGCTTGCGCACCGTATCGCCCTCGTAGAAGTCGGCGCGCAGGCCGACGCAGGTCTTCTGATCGACCCAGATCCGGGTCTGCGTGAAACGGGAGACCTCGCCCGGCGCGGGCAGCGACGTCAGCAGATGCACCGGCCGCCCGGCGAGGTCGCCGCGCCCGTCCAGCCGCGTCTGGCCGGCGGCGAAGGCATTGTTGAGCTGCTTGATGTCGCCGTAGGAGAGATCCGTCCCCCACAGCATGCCATCGACGCCGACCCCGGTGATGCGACGCACCTTCTGCAGCGCCGGCACATACACGTACATCTCGTCGCCGTCGGACTTCTCGCGCAGCAGATACGCGGCCCCCGCGAGGTCGGCCGGCGAGGCGATCTTGACCATCGCCCGCAGCCGCTCATCCTCGCGCATCGCGTACAGCCGGCCGCGCAATTCGCGCACGCCACCGGTGCGGTCGGTGGCGGTCAGCGCGATCTCCTTGATCTGCAGCGTCTTCGGAATGTTGGCGCGCATGCACGCGACGACCTGGTCCAGCGCCTCGTCGGCGAGCGCCGCCGTCGTACCCAGACCCAGGCACAGCGCGGCGACGATGCTCCATCGGGTCAGGTTCACGGTTTTCCCCCGGCAGTGGTACCGATCATTCAGGCCGATTCTCGCATTGTTGCCGCGTCGCGGTCGCGCCGTTCGGCCATGGCCTGCGCATATGCCTGCGCCCCGATCGCCGCGAACCCGGCCTGCGCATCGGCGAGCGCGAGCGCGCGCGCGTGCGGATCGGACGCCCAGTGTGCGCGCGCCGCGTGCACCCAGGGGCGGAAGCCTTCGGCGCCGGTGAACTCGATCAGGTGGCCGACACGGCGAATGCCGGCCTGTGCCTCCTCGCGCCGCTGCGCAACGGCCGGCAGCTGCAGCCAGACCAGCCAGGCGATGATCTCCCAGATCCGCGAACCGGCCCGTGCGGCGCTGTCGCGCGCCGCCTGCGCGCGCCGCTCGGCCTCGGCCGCGCGCCCGGCGCGCAGCAGCGCCAGCGCGTGCGTGGCGAGCTGATTGGCTTCGAACTGGTGCGCGGCGGCGCCGCGGACGACCAGCGGCGCGGCTTCCTCCAGCGCGGTGAGCGCCTCGTCGTGACGCCCGTTGAGGCTCAAGGCCAGGCCGTAGCCACGCAGCGCGATCGCGCGGAAGAACGGGCTGCCGTACTTCTCGGCCTCCGTCAGCCCTTTCTCCGCAGCGGCGAGCACCGGACCGACCGCGCCGGTGAGGAACGCCAGATCGACCTGGTTGGTGTACATCCAGCTGGCAGCACGCCCGGCACGCTCGGCGAACGCCAGCGCCGCGTCAAGGTGGCGTGCCGCCTCGTCGAGCCGCCCCATCCAGCCCAGCATCAGCCCGTAGAAGCCGCGCGACTGGAAGTTCTCCTCATCGACCGAGCGCAGGCGCCAGTCGCCGCCCGCGGCATCGAGCACGTCGATGATGCGCCGCAGGCGGCCGGCGGCATTGAACGACAGCATCATCGCCAGCCGGAAGCGGTTGATCAGCTCGGTCTGCCCGCGTTCGAAGCACAGCGCGATCGCCTCATCGTGCATGTTCGCGGCGGCATCGACCTGTCCCCGGTGCAGGAGCTCGTTGCCGTAGGAGATCAGCACTTCCGCGTGACCGGCGACATCGTTGCTCGCCGCCGCCATCGCGCGTGCTTCCTGGTAGGCACGCTCGACGTCGGCGTCGGCGGTCGCGACGAACTGCGCGATGCGGATCAGGCTGGCGCGCGCGGCGATGCGCCCGCGGATGACCTCGGCGCTGTCCGGCGCACGATCGAAGTTGGCGAGCGCACGCCGGACCTGTTCGGCGACGACGACGATGCTGTGTCCCAGAGCCCAGCGCACCGCGAGGAGGTTCCACTGCCCCGCGCGGTCCCATTCCGCGGCGCACTGCCAATGGTGCGCGATGCGCAGCGCCAGCTCCTGCGGTCCGGCGCCGGCGCCGCGATGGCGCGCCTCCAGCAATGCAGCCAGCCGCGCATGCACGCTGCGGCGGCGCGCCTCCAGCTGGCCCCGGTAGGCGACCTCCTGCACGAGCGGGTGGCAGAACGCGATGCCGCCACCGTCGCGGTGGTGGACGAAGCCCAGCTCCTCGAGCGCGGCGATGTCCTCCTCGACGTCAGCGACGCCATCGAGCCGCGCCAGCAGTTCGGCGTCGAACACCTGGCCGATGACCGACGCGGTGTGCAGACGGCCGCGCAGCGTGTCGGGCAGGCGATCGATGCGCGCCGCGAGCAGGGCCTGCACGGAATCCGGCAGCGGCCACTCCTCGACCGGCCGCGTCAGGCGCCAGGCGCGCGGCCGTCCCTGCAGCCAGCCGCCATCGGCGAGCGCCAGCACCGCCTCCTCGACGAAGTACGGATTGCCGCCGGCGCGGCGGGCGACCGTGCGCGCGACCTCCGCCACCGAGGGATCGCCGCCGAGCAGCGTGCCGGCGAGATGCTGCAGCTGGGCGTCGTCGAGCGCCGACAGCGCGATCGACTCGTCGATCAGGGGCTGCAGCCCCTCCGAGACGTAGTCCGGGCGGAAGTTCAGCAGCAGCAGGCAGGGTGCCTGCCGCACGCGCTCGCACAGGCGCACCAGGAAGGTCTCGCTGGCGCGATCGAAGAAGTGCAGGTCCTCCACCAGCAGGATCTGCGGGTCCGTGGTGCACGGCAGATAGCGGGCGAGCTGGTCGAGCATGTGCTGTGCCGCGGCGGCACCCGAGTCCTGCGCCCGGGCACCGGCCTCGGCGATGTCCAGAAAGTCGAAGACGTGCGGCAGCACGGCGGCATTGCCGGGATCCTCCAGCAGCAGCGCGCCGGCGATCCAGCGCCGCGCCTCCTGCGGGCTGGCACTTTCCGGCACGCCGAGCTTGCTGCGCAGCAGCTGGCGGATCGGGAACATCGGCACCCGGCTCGCGTACGGCACGCCGGTGGCGCGGTGCACCGCGACGCCGTCCCGAGCGCAGGCCTCGGCGAACTCGTGACACAGGCGCGACTTGCCCAGGCCGGCGTTGCCGATCACCGCCACGATCTGGCCGCACCCGCCGCGCACGCGGTCGAGCGCCGCGGCGAGCGCGGCCAGCTCGCGTTCGCGGCCGATGAACGGCGAGCCCGCGCGCGCCAGACTGCGGTCGAGGCGCGTGCGCAGTCCCTCCGCGCCTTCCAGCTCGAAGACCTCGACCGGCGCATCGATCCCGTGCACCTCGGTCGCGCCCAGTGCGCGCAGACGGAAGTAGCCGCGCAGCAGGTTCGCGGTATCACGCGACACATAGACGCGGCCCGGCTCGCAGATGTGCTCCATGCGCGCCGCGAGATTCACCGTCGGCCCCTGCGCGGTGTAGTCGCTGCGCAGGTCGTCGCCGATGCGGCCGACGACGACCTCGCCGCTGTTCAGACCCACGCGCATGGTCAGGTTCAGGCCGTGGCTCAGGCGCAGCTCGTCGGCGTAGCGGCGCACCTCGTGCTGCATCTCCAGTGCCGCGCGCGCGGCGAACTGTGCGTGATCCTCGAGTGCGCGCGGTGCGCCGAACAGCGCCATGATGCCGTCGCCGGTGTACTGGTTGATCGTGCCGTCGTAGCGGTGCACCACGCGCGACAGGATCGCGAAGAAGCGGTCCAGCACCTCGTGCCAGAGTTCGGCCCCGGCCTGCTCGGCGAGGCGCGTCGAGCCCTTGATGTCGGCGAACAGCACGGTCACGCGCTTGCGCTCGCCCTGCACGGCCGGCCCCTGCGCGAGCGCGCCCCGCAGATGGCGCGGCGTGTAGTCCGCCACCTCGGCCGCCGTGATACGCGATCCGCACTGGTTGCAGAAGCGCGCACCGGCCGGATTGGCGGTGCCGCAGGTCGCGCAGATGAGGCTGTCTCCGTTCATGCGGGGATGCCGCGAAGGCCTGCGTCCATTGTAGGACGAGCGCGGCGCGGCCGGGACACGCGCCTTCGGCGGCGGCGCTGGGTTAGGCTTGCCACCCAACCAGATCGAACGGTGCGACGACATGATCCTCGTGGTCGGTGCAGGCGCGGTCGGCACGATCCTCAGTGCGTACCTGATGGCGGCCAAGCGCGAACCGCTCAAGCTGTATGTCCGCGACAAGGACGCCGCGCTGCAGACCGCGCAGGACATCCGCGTCGAGCATGTCGGATCGGCATATCCGCCGATCGTCGCGCCCAAGCCGGTGCTGACGCGTTCCCTCGCGCTCGACGACATCGACTACCTGCTGATCTGCGTCAAGTTTCCCCAGCTCGACGCGCTCCTGACCCAGATCGGCGAGGTGCCCGCGCGCTGCACGCTGGTCTCGACCCTCAACGGTGTCGGTGCGCTGCGCCACATCCGTGAGCGCTTCCCCAGCGCGCGGGTCGTGCCGCTGACGGTGATGTTCAACGGCCAGCTGCTGGAGCCTCTGCACGCGCAGATCACCACCAGGCCGCAGATCCTGATCGGCAGCGACGACCGCCGTCTGCTGTCCGCGTTCGGCGACAGCGGCATGAAGGTCGCGCAGGTGTCGGGTGAATCGGCCGCCTGGGGCAAGCTGCTGATCAATCTCGCCAACGCGATCTGCGCACTGACGCACACGACGTTCAAGGATCTGCTGACGCAGCCGGACCTGCGCGCGATCTACGTCGCCGTGCTCGACGAGGCGGTCGCCCTGCTCGAACACGCACGCATCGACTACCACCTGCCGATGCCGATTCCCTACGGCGTCTATCGCGCGCTGCTGGCCGGGCGCACGCCGCTGCCGTGGTGGTTTGCCAAGCTGCGCAACGGCCTGCAGGCGGGCTCGTACCCGTCGATGGTCGCCGACGTCGAGGCGGGTCGCCGCACCGAGATCGGCCAGCTCAACGGCGAGATCGTCTGCATGGGCCTCGAACACAGGCGGCCGACGCCGGTCAACGCCAAGATCGTCAGCCTGGTGCAGAAGATCGAAGGCATCGCCCGTCCGCCGTACCTGACCCCCGCCGAGCTGCGCGCGCGCCTCGGCGTGTAGGCGCTGCTCAGCGTCGCGGCTTGCGCGGCTTGTGTGTGCCCGGCCGCGGCGCGGCGTGCGGCCGGGCGCGCGGCACACCGGCTTCGGCCGGCGCGGCGAGCCGGCTGATCTGCAGCTGGCGACCGGCGACCCAGGCCTTCTGCAGGTCGCGGAAGATCGCCTTGGGCATGCCCTGCGGCAGATCGACGAGGCTGTAGTCGTCGTGAATGTCGATACGGCCGATGTATTGGCTGTCGAGGCCCGCCTCGTTGGCGATCGCGCCGACGATGTTGCCCGGCTTGACGCCATGACGGCTGCCGACTTCGATGCGGAAGGTCTCCATGTCCGCAGCGGCGGCCGGACGTTCGCGCTTGGGCCGCTCCGGGCGCGGCATGTCGGCGGCGGCCATCTGCGGCGACTCGGATCGCAGCGGCGGGCGCGAACGTGCCGAAGCGGCCTTCTCCGGCACGGCCGCCGGCGGCCGCGCTGCCTCGGAGGGCAGCAGCAGGGGCTCGCTGCCCTGGCGCATGCAGGCCAGCGCCGCAGCGATGTCGAGCAGCGGCAGACCGCGCTCCTGTGCGTACTGGCCGATCACCGCCTGGAACTGCAGCAGGGCACCACGCTGCGCCTCGTCGGCCAGCACCTCGTTCAGGTCCGCCTTGAAGCGCTCGATCCGCCGCGCGTTGACCGCCTCTGCGCTGGGCAGCGCCATCGGCTCGATCGGCTGGCGCGTCGCGCGTTCGATCGCGCGCAGCAGGTGGCGCTCGCGCGGGACGATGAACAGGATCGCATCGCCGCTGCGTCCGGCGCGTCCGGTGCGACCGATGCGATGCACGTAGGACTCGGTATCGGTCGGCACGTCGTAGTTGACGACGTGCGTGATGCGCTCGACGTCGAGCCCGCGTGCGGCGACGTCGGTGGCGACGACGATATCGAGGCTGCCGTCGCGCAGCCGGTTGACGATGCGCTCGCGCTGGGCCTGCTGCACGTCGCCGTTGAGCGCGGCGGCGTCGAAACCGCGCGCCTGCAGCCGATTCGCCAGTTCCTCGGTCGCCAGCTTGGTGCGCGCGAACACGATCATCGCCTCGAAGGGCTCGGCTTCGAGGATGCGCGTCAGCGCGTCGAGCTTGTGCATGCCGCCGACCAGCCAGTAGCGCTGGCGCACATTGGCCGCAGTGGTCGTCTTCGCCTGGATCGTGATCTCCGCCGGATCGCGCAGGTGCGTCTGCGCGATGCGGCGGATCGGCGCCGGCATCGTCGCCGAGAACAGCGCGATCTGCCGCTGCCGCGGCAGCTGGCCGAGGATCCACTCGATGTCCTCGACGAAGCCCATGCGCAGCATCTCGTCGGCCTCGTCGAGCACCAGCTGGCGCAGATGGTCGAGCCTGAGCGTGCCGCGCCGGACATGATCGACGACGCGGCCGGGCGTGCCGACCACCACCTGCGCACCGCGGCGCAGGCCGCGCAACTGCGGTTCGTAGCTCTGCCCGCCATACACCGGCAGCACGTGGAAATCCGGCAGCCGTGCCGCGTAGCGCTGGAAGGCTTCGGCCACCTGGATCGCCAGCTCACGCGTCGGCGCCAGCACCAGCGCCTGCGGCACGCGCTGCGACAGGTCCAGGCGCGCCAGGATCGGCAGCGCGAAGGCCGCGGTCTTGCCGGTGCCGGTCTGCGCCTGGCCGAGCAGGTCGCGGCCTTCGAGCAGCGGCGGGATCGTCGCCGCCTGTATCGGCGACGGCGTTTCGTAGCCGACCGCGGTCACGGCCGCGAGGATCGGTTCTGGCAGGCCGAGATCGCTGAACTTGATGGGGGTCGCGGCTGAGGGTTTCGGCATGGGAGGTTCGGTCAACGGGACGCTGGACTCCCGCGAGCAGATGGAATGGCGGCCTGCACGGCGGCGGGCGACGGCGCACAATGGATCGCAGTCTGACGAATTCCGTGACGGCTTGCATGGATCCGATCGAACGACAGGCGCAGGACCGGGTGCGGCGCTACTGCGCGCAGCGCTGCCTGTCGGAGGCGTTCGCGCAGCGCGCGCTGGCCGAGCTGTGGCCGCTGGCCCGCTGGATCGCCGGCCAGCGGGACGCGACGGACGCCTGCCCGGTGATCGGCATCAACGGTGCCCAGGGGACCGGCAAGAGCACGCTGGCGGGACTGCTGCAGGACTTCCTCGATCTGCTCGGACTGCGCACTGCGCTGCTGTCGCTCGACGACCTCTACCTGACACGCGCCGCGCGCCTGCAGCTGGCCGAGCGCGTCCACCCGCTGCTGGCGACGCGCGGCGTGCCCGGCACGCACGATGTCGATCTGGGCGTCACGCTGCTCGAACGGCTGCGCAGCCTGCGCCGCGGCGCGGCACTGGACCTGCCCCGCTTCGACAAGGCCCGCGACGACCGCGCCGAGCCGTCCGCGTGGCGCCGCGTCGAAGGTCCCATCGACCTCGTCCTGTTCGAGGGCTGGTGCGTCGGCACGCCGCCCCAGGACGCCGCCGCGCTGGTGCGGCCGGTCAATGCGCTGGAGGCCGGCGAGGACGCGGATGCCCGCTGGCGGTACTGGGTCAACGAGCGCCTGGCGAACGAGTACCGGCGACTGTTCGCGCCGATCGCCCGGCTGATCTTCCTGCGCGCGCCGGATTTCGCCTGCGTCTTCGCATGGCGGCGCCAGCAGGAGGAAGACAACGGCCGCATCGCCGGCGTCGCGGACAGCCCGTTGCGCGACGCCGCAGCCCTGCAACGGTTCATCGCACACTACGAACGTCTGACCCGGCATGCGCTGGACGTGCTGCCGCAGCGCGCCGACGTGGTGATCGACCTGGATGCCGATCACCGCATCGCGGCGGTGCGCTATCGCGCGGGCGACTGAGCCGGCGGGCGCGGGCAGGCCGGCGGCGCGGCCCCATCGAACGCGCGCAGGGCGAGCGCGATCTCGGCGCCGAGCCGCGCCAGCGCGCGCTGATGGCCCTGCACCAGCTCGTCGTAGGACGCGCCGACGCTTTCCTGCACCTGGCTCGTACAGCTCAGCGACAGGCCGCGCGCGTCGTCGCGGATCTGCCACTGGGCATCGATGCGCGCGCTGCGTCCCAGCACGGAGTCGAAACGGGACACGGCGAGCTTGACGCGCCGCACCGGCACGTCCGTCACCGCGCCCAGGCGCGAAACGTCCTGCGCGCCGAGCTCGCGCGCCAGCCACTCCGACAGCGCCAGGCGCAGTTCCTGGCCCAGGGGCGCCGCCCACTGCCGGGTCTCGACCAGCGCCAGCTCGCCGTCGCCGCGGCGCAGGACGATCTGCGGCACGTCCACCTGTGCCGGCACGCTGACCGCTTGCACGTCGATGGCGTAGGCGGCCGGGGGCGCGGCGGCGGCCGGTTTGCGTTCGGCCGGCGCCAGCAGGGTATGGAAGCGGGTCTGCGGCGTGCCGGCGCAGGCCGCCAGCAGCAGCACGGTGGCGAGGGTGGCGATGCGCCTACGCGTACCGATCATGGCCCGTCCTCCTGCGCGGTCGGCTCGTCGGCATCGGTCCTGCCGCGGATCAGCGCCTCCGGATGGCGCTGCAGGTAATCCGCGAGCACGCGGAACGAACGGCTCGCGCGCTCCAGCTCCTGCAGGGTCTGGCGCAGATCCTGCTGCAGTCCCGCGTCGCTGGCCAGCAGGCCGCGGTTGGCCGCTTCGAGCGCGCGCTGCGCCTCGGCCAGCGTGCGCGCGGCTTCCGGCGCCAGCTCCCCTTCCAGGCGCCTGAGCAGCGCATCCGCACTGCCGATCGCCGTGCGCACGTCCCGGCCCAGCTCGGCGAACGGCACCTGGCTGAGCTGCTCGACGATGTCCGCGATCTGGGTCTGCAGCTGGGCGAGGCTGCCCGGCTCGGTGGGAATCACCACCACGCCCGAGGTATCGAAGGCCTCGACCGCCGGCTTGCGCGCCTTGGGCATCAGGTCCAGCGCGACGTAGAGCTGGCCGGTGAGCAGATTGCCGCTGCGCAGCTGCGCGCGCAGGCCGTCCTGCACGAGCCGCTGCAGGATCTCGGCATCGCGGCGCGCGCCGTTGCCGGGTGCCGCGCGCAGGGCCTGGTAGGCGCTGCCGAGCCGCCACGGATAGACCGTCGCCAGGACGTTGCCGACGAAATGCCGGCGTCGCGGGTCGTACTCCAGGTCGATCGCCTCGACCTTGCCGAACTCGACGCCGCGGAAATCCACCGGCGCGCCGACCGCCAGCCCGCGCAGCGACTCGACGAAGCGCAGGCGCACGCGCAGCGGCGGACCGGAGGGCGGTGCCAGCGCCGCGACGCGGTCGCCGTGCAGCCAGAACTCGTAGCCCGGCCGGGCCGGCTCGGCGCCCTCGTCCGGCGTCGCGAAGGCGACGCCGCCGGCCAGCACCGAGGCCAGCGACTCGGTGTTGACCTGCAGGCCGGCGGCGCCGATCGCGATATCGATGCCGCTGGCGTTCCAGAAGCGCGTGTTGCGCGTGACGAAGCGGTCGTAAGGGGCGTACACGAACAGCTGCATCGTGACGCCGCTGCCGTCCGGGTTCATCTCGAAGCCGCCGACGCGGCCGACCGCGATGCGCCGGAAGTACACCGGCGAACCGATGCCCAGCGAGCCCAGGCTGTCGGCGTGCAGCACGAAGCTCGTGCCCTTGCGGTCGCGCGTCACCGCCGGCGGCGTGTCGAGCCCGACGAAGCGGCGCTTGGAATCCGTGGACGTGCCGACATCGAGGCTGATGTAGACGCCGGACACCAGAGTGTCGAGACCCGACACGCCGGCAGTGTCGATGCGCGGGCGCACGATCCAGAAGCGCGTGTCGGCCGCGGCCAGCTGGCCCGCCTTGCGGTCCAGCTCCACCAGCACGTTGACCGACTGCAGGTCGTCGCTCAGCGAAATGCCGCGCACCATGCCGACGACGACATCCTTGTACTTGACCTGGGTCTTGCCCGATTCCAGGCCTTCGGCCGAATTGAACTGAATCTCGATCAGCACGCCGGCCGACAGCACGGCGCGCACCGCCAGCGCGACGCCGATCAACGCCGCGACGATCGGCACCAGCCAGATCAGCGACGGCGCCCAGCGTCGCGGTGCGCGCACGTCCGGCGGCGGCGGAGAGTACGGGTCGGCTTCGCTCATGGCGGCATGCTGACGGCGGCAGGACGGCGGTCCCAGATCAGGCGCGGATCAAAGCTCTTGGATGCGACCATGGTCAAGACCACGACCGCGGCGAACGCGACCGCGCCGCCACCCGGCTGCACGTCGGCGAAGCTGCGGAAATGCACCAGTGCGACCAGCAGCGCGACCACGAACACGTCCAGCATCGACCAGTAGCCGACGAACTCGATCGCCCGGTACAGCCGGGTGCGCGCGGCCGGACGCCAGGCCCAGCGACGCTGCGTCGTGATCAGCAGGAAGGCCAGAATCACGATCTTGGCGATCGGCACGACGATGCTGGCGGCGAACACGATGATGGCGATCTCCGGCGAGCCCGCGCGCCACAGCGCGATCACGCCGCTCATGATCGTGTCCTCGCGCTGCTCCATGAGCGTCGCGGTCTTCATGATCGGAATCAGGTTGGCGGGCAGGTACAGGATCGCCGCGGCGATCAGGAAAGCCCAGGTGCGCTCCAGGCTGCGCGGCTTGCGCGAGTGCACGCGCGCGCGGCAGCGCCGGCACACGGCGTCGCCCGCATCGTCCGGCGGCAGACGCCAGACGGCACCGCAGGCCTCGCAGGCGACCAGACCCAGCTCGCGTGCGCTGCGCACCGCGTTCACCGTTGCAGCTCCGCGGCGATGTCCCACAGCTCGTGCAGGTCGAAGGTCGCCAGCAGCGTCAGCAGGATCGTCAGCAGGGCGAAGCCCCACAGGCCGATGCCCGGGGTGATCTCCGCGTCGGCGGCGAGCTTCACCGCGGAGACCAGCACGCCGACCATGAACACCTCGACCATGCTCCACGGCCGCATGTGGCGGATCGTGTGCATCGCGGTGCCGAATCCCTGCGGCACCCAGCCGGCGCGCAGCGGCAGCAGCACGTAGGCGAACAGCGTCATCTGCGACAGCGGCAGGAAGAACAGGCAGGCCGCGGCCACCACCGCCACCGGACCGACGCCGGCGTCGTAGCTGGCCAGGATCGCGTCCCACAGCGTGGCCTCGGAACGGGCACCGGCCAGCTGCATGATCAGCACCGGATGCAGGTTGGCGACGATGAACAGGATCAGGCTGGCCAGGGTGATCGCCAGCATCGCGTCGAGGTCGAATCGGCGGTTCCGGTACAGCTCCGCGCCGCAGCGCCGGCAGCACGCGACCTGGCCTGGCGCCAGCGGCCGGCGCTCGTGGACGGCGTCACAGTGTTCGCAGATGGACAGAGGGGCCGCGGCCATACAGCACTCGATGTTCGACGCTCGGACGTGCCTGCGCACGCGAGTCTAGCAGCCTGTCGGGATCCGCCCGACAGCCGCGCGCAGCGCGGCGCGCGCCGACCGTCCGTCGCCGCACGCGGCTGGCCACGGCAGCCCGCCCCTAGCATGGCCGATCGTCCGGAACATCCATGCAGAAGGTCGGCAAGTTCGCAATCGAGAAAGTCCTGGGGCGTGGTGCCAGCGCCGTCGTCTATCTCGCCTCCGATCCGCTGCTGCGGCGGCCGGTCGCGCTCAAGCTGCTCAAGCCCGGCCGGCACTCCGGGTCGGCCCCGAACACGAGCGCATTGCTCAACGAGGCGCGCGCCTGCGGCCAGCTCAAGCACCCGCACATCGTGCCGGTGTACGAGGCGGGCGAGGCGGAAGGCCGGGCCTACCTCGCCTTCGAATACGTCGAGGGCCAGACGCTGGCGCACCTGCTGCGTGAACACGGCCCGCTGCCGCCAGCCCAGGCCGCGCAGCTGATGTGCGGCGTGCTCGATGCTCTGCAGCATGCGCATGACGCCGGGCTGGTCCACCGCGACCTCAAGCCTTCGAACATCCTGATTTCCGGGGACGGCGCGCCACATGTCACCGACTTCGGCATCGCCACGCGGATCGACGGCGAACCCGGCAGCCGCGAACTGTGCGGCACGCCGGGCTACATGGCACCGGAGTACATCCGCGACGGCACGATCGCTCCGCAGGGCGATGTCTTCGCCGCGGGCCTGGTGCTGTTCGAGATGCTCACCGGCAGGCCGGCGATCGCCGCGGACAATCCCTTCCAGGCGATGCACCTGATCGCCAACGTGCCGCTGGCGCTGCCCGAGGGGCTCGATCAGTCCCTGCTCGACATCCTCGCCAAGGCGACCGCCCGCGATCCGCAGCTGCGCTATGCCGGCGCGCGCCCGATGCGCGAGGCCCTGCTCGCCTACCTCAAGCCGGCCGACACCACGCCCGGCGGCACCAAGACCCGCGCCGGTACGCTGGACTTCCTGCTGCGGCGCATGCGGCAGAAGAGCGACTTTCCGGCGATGTCGGCGGCGATCAGCACGATCAACCGGCTCGCCGCATCCTCGGACAGCAGTGCGAGCCAGCTTGCGGCGACGGTCCTCAAGGACTTCGCGCTGACCAACAAGATCCTGCGCCTGGCGAACTCGTCGCTCTATCCGCAGACGCAAGGCCGCCGCGTCAGCACCGTATCGCGCGCCGTCGTCGTGCTCGGCTTCGACACGGTGCGCAGCATCGCCATCTCGCTGATGCTGTTCGAGCACATGCAGGACCGCCGCCAGGCCGGGCAGCTGCGGGACGAGTTCCTGCGCGCCAACCTGGCCGGCATGCTGGCGCGCACCCTGGCGCCCGCGGTCGGCGCCAGCGACGAGGAAGCCTTCATCTGCGCGCTGTTCCACAACCTCGGGCGCCTGCTCGCGCGTTACTACCTGCACGAGGAGGCCGATGCGATCGATCGCCTGATGCTGTCCGAGAATCTGGCCGAGGACAGCGCCTCGCGCCGCATCCTCGGTCTGTCTTACGAACAACTCGGTGTCGGTGTCGCCGAGACCTGGGAGTTCCCGCCGAGCCTGCTGCGCAGCATGCGGCATCCTGCGCCGGGTCCGGTGCCCAGCCCGGCCGACGCCGACGACGCCCTGCGCGCGCTGAGCGCCTACGCCAACGAGCTGGCCCAGATCTGCGAGCTGGCGGACGAATCACGCCGCGCCGAGGCGCTGCTGGCTCTGGAACAGCGCTACCGGCGCGCCCTCGACGTCCCGGCGGCACGGGTCGCCAGCGCGGTGGAGGAATCGCTCACGCGCGTGCGCGAACTGGCGGGCACGCTCGGCCTGGATCTGCGCGGCTCGTCGCTGGCCGGACGCCTCGCGCCGCCGGCCGCGGCACCGCAGCGCGACGCAGCGGCGCCGATTCCAGGCCGGCTCGAAGAGGCGGCGGTCGCCGATCCGCTGCGGGCCGCGGCGTCCGCCGATGTCGCCGCGGCGCTGTCGGCGGGCATCCAGGACCTGACCCAGGCACTGATCGAGGACGCGACGCTGGACGACCTGCTGCGCATCGTCGCCGAGACACTGTTCCGCGCCATCCACTGCCAGCGCGTGCTGATCTGCACGCGCGATCCGGCGACCGCTCAGATGCGCGCGCGTTTCTGCCTCGGCGCCTGTGCACAGGATGCGCTCGGCCGCTTCCGCTTCCCGATCGGCGGTGCCGACCTGTTCAACCTGATCCTCGCCCGCGACGTCGATATCCTGATTTCCAACACCGCCGAGCCCAAGGTGCAGAACCACCTGCCGGACTGGTACCGCCGCGACTTCAACGCCGCGTCGTTCATCGTCTTTCCGATGAAGCTGCGCGGCGTGCCGGCGGCGATGCTCTACGCCGACCACGGCGAGGTCGGCGGCATCCGTCTGACCGACAGCGAACTCGCCCTGCTGCGCACGCTGCGCAACCAGACGGTGCTGGCGCTCAAGCAGGCTGGCTGAGGAAATCCGCCGCGGATCGCCGCCGCGCCGGACGCGGAAGACCGGGGTCCGATGCCCCCGGTCCACCGCGGCACCGCATCCGGCCGCTACTTGGTCGCCAACTTGGAGACGTTGGTCGGATCGAAATCGCCGACCGTGAACGAACGCGTCGCGGTCTCGGCGTCCTCGTTGTTGGCGGCCATGACCAGATAGCGCGCGCTCTGCAGGTCGTAGACCGTCTCCAGCGCGGGCAGCTGGTAAGGCTTGTCGTAGGCGATCACGTGATGGCCTTCCTGTACGCGCCACAGCTGGTCGCGCTGGTCGTACACATCGACGGCGACGATCTGCCAGGAATCCTCATCGACGTAGAAGGTGCGGCGCTTGTACAGGTGGCTGACGCCCTTCTTGACGAAGGAATCGACCACCCACACGCGGCGCTTCTCGTAGCGCGTGTACTCCTGGGCGAGGTGGCCCTTCTTGATGATGTCCTTGTACTTGAGCTGGTCGCTGTGCAGGCGGTAGCTGTTGGCCGGGACGTACATCTCCTTCTTGCCGAGCAGCTTCCACTCGTAGCGGTCCATCGCGCCGTTGAACATGTCGAGCTGGTCGTTGGTGCGCAACCCGTCCGACGCAGTGCCCGGATTGTCGTAGGCGATGTTCGGCGCGCGGCGCAGGCGGCGCTGGCCGGGGTTGTACTGCCAGGCGCCGCGCGGCTCCTTGACCTGGTCCATGGTCTCGTGGACCAGCAGAATCGTGCCGGCCAGACGCGGCGGTTCGGTGGTCAGCTGGAGGAAGTAGAGGATCTTGTTGTTGAGTTCTTCCGGCTTGATGCCGGGCGTGCTGTACACGAAGTAGGCGTCCTCCTGGATCTTGACCAGGTTGTAGGCGCCGGCCGTGGTCACCGCGAACTGGTTGTTCCAGCGGCGCACGCCGGTGTCGCGGAAGCGCACCTTGTGATTCCAGATCACCTCGTGGCCGTTGCCCGGGATCGGGAACGGAATGCCGGTGATCGCGCCGGTCAGGGCCTCGCCGTTGCCGCCCAGCTCGGCGCTGACCGCGTTCTTCGCGGTCGCGTCATAGACGAACTGCGGATTGGCGAAGGTGCGGCGGGTCTGATAGACCGGCATCTTGTAGGTGTCGCCGTACTTGGCGAACAGCGCCAGCTGGCCCGGCGTCAGGTTGCCCTTGTACTGCTCCAGATTCGCCGACGTGATCGTGAACTGCGGCTTGTCGTCCGGGAACGGATCGCAGTAGCGGCTGCCGGCGCCCTTGAAGCAGGGTGGCGCCGTGGTCAGCCCGCCGCTCCAGGCCGGAATGCTGCCGTCGGCATTGCCGGCCTTCTCCGCGCCGACCGGCGTCAGCTTGTCACCCAACGCGGCGGCCTTGTCGGCACCCACCTTCGCCCAGGCCGTACCGCTCACCGCGAGTGCCGCGACCAGCGCGGCTTTCAGCAATCTGTCCATGGCGCACCTGTGCATTGATGATCGTTGTTCGGGCGTGCGTGCCACCGGCAGTGACACCGGCCGCTGGCAACGCTAGTGCAGTGTAGCCGCACTGGCGTTGACCTGGATCAGCGGCGCGCGTGCACCCACAGCCCGCGGCCGGTGTAGCGCTCGGTGACGAGGACCGCAGGCGGGTCGAACCATGCCGCCGGCGCGACGGCCAGCGCCGACGGCTGGCGGTACGACAACGGGTCGGTCTGTTGCAGCAGGCCGCCGTCGAGACCGATCTGGAACAGGCGGTTGTTCTGCCAGTCGGTCACCAGCAGCGTGTCGCCGGCCAGTTCGAGGTCGTCCATGATGCCGCGGGTGTGCAGGCGCTCGACGGCGCCGGCGCTGCCATCGGCGCGGATCTCGATGCGCGCAACGTCGCCGGCGGCGCGCGTCGGGTCGAAGAGCGTCGTGTAGAGCGCGCGATCGCGGATCGCCAGACCGTTCGGGTAGTCGGGCCAGGTCAGCAGCCAGCCGTCCTGGGCGCGCACGACGCGCGGATCGGCCGCATCCAGCGTCAGGCGCACGATCTGCGGCTGCACCGCGATCGGCCCGTCGGTGACGAACAGGGTGTCGTCGGGCCCGACGGCCAGCCCATTGGGCAGGGTCATGCCGGTGAGCGTGTGGATGCTCTGCGGCACCGGCACGTCGGCGTCCGCGGCGAAGACCGTCAGCGCCGCGGCGCCGGATGTGTCCGGACACAGCGCGTAGATCAGCGCGCCGCGCTGCACGATGCCGCTGCAGCCGCCGGAGGCCAGCGTCGTCGCGCGATAGCCGCCGTCCGCGTCGCGGCGGATTTCATACAGGCCCTGCTGGCCGGTGACGAACACGCGGCCCGCGTCGGTGACGACGATGTTCTCCAGGTCCGGCAGATCGACGAGCTGACGCGGGCTGCCGCACTGCGAGTCGAGGCACAGCGCGCGCGTATCGTCGCCGGACGCCAGAGGTTCGTGGCGGGCGTCACCGCAGGCGCACAGCAGGGCCAGCAGTAGCAGCGTGGTGGCGCGGCGCATCAGCGGCTCGCGTGGCCGGCCGCCGCGAAGATCGGCAGGCGCACCGTCCCCTCGACCGTGACCGCGTTGGCGACGAAGTTGAGCGGCTGGCCGGCGGGCTCGAACTCGACGAAGTCGCCGTAGATCAGCAGGCCGACGCGGTCGCCCGGCTGCAGCCGCTCGGCGACGCCGCGCAGCGCCTCGTCGTCGTGCGTGCGGTCGCTGCGCAGCGGCTGCACCTGGTAATCGACCGGGAACGGCGGCGTGTCGCCGCGCTGGATGCCGATGGCCACGAAGGCCGTGCCGATCGTCCCGGGCACATCGCTGCGCACGCTCAGCGTCGCCGTCGGCACGCCGGCCAGCACCTGACCGCTGCCGGCGATGGGCTCGGCCAGCGGCACGAACACCGGCCCGGTGCCGGCACCGACGTTGCCGTCCAGCCCGGTGACCGAGGTCGGCGGCACCGTCAGCACGACCGCGCCGCCGACCGGCACGGCGTCGAGGTCGATGCCCTCGGCGTCGTCGAGCGACAGGCACACGCGCGGCAGGCCGTCGAGCGCCGCGGCATGGCCGCGCAGTTTCGCGTCCATGAAGGCGTGGATCGCCGCGATCGTGTCGTGCGCACCGCAGGCGATGCTGCCCAGTGCCGCGTTGGTACTGAACGGCGCCGGCAGGATGTGACCGTGCTGGTGCGTCAACAGGCGCACGTCGCCGCCCAGCTCCGACAGGAAGGCGAAGCCCGACGCCGCGTGATCGAGCGAAAACAGCGTGTCGCGCTGGCCTTGCACGAACAGCGCGTGCACCGGCGGCATCCGGTACGGATCGGCGGGATCGCGGTGGCGGCGTTCGAAGGCGGCTAGGCTGTGCTCGCGGAAGTAGGCGGTGATGGCGGCGCCGGACAGGACCACGTCCTCGCCGTAGCGCGTCGTCGGCAGATCGGCGCCTTCCTCGCAGGCGGTCTGCACCACCGCGTCCATGCGCCGCTGGTCGGTCTTGGCGACCAGGCACAGGCCGGCGAGCCAGCCCTTGGCCAGCACGCCGCCCGGTTGCAGTGCGTCGTTGAGGTCGTACCAGGTTACGCTCGGCGTGATCGCATCGACGCGCGCATCGCGCGCCGCCAGCAGCAGCTGGAAACCGCCGCCGTAGCTGCCACCGATCGTGCCGACCAGAGGGTCACCGCCGGCATCGGTGGCGAGATCGAGATTCGCCTGCGCCCAGTCGAGAATCGCCATCGCATCGACGGTCTCGTATTCCGGGTCCATGACCCGCACCGCGCCACCGGAGTCGGCGATGCCGCGTTCGTCGAAGCTGATCACCGCGTAGCCGGCGTCCCAGAACGACTTGACCTGCAGATCGACGACGCGCGAGTACAGCGTCGAGGTGTCCGCGTTCTGGTTGTTGGTCTGGGCGTCGGACGCATCGATGCGATTGCCGCCCCAGCCATGGCTGTG
This sequence comes from Fontimonas sp. SYSU GA230001, assembly GCF_040066175.1. NCBI lineage: Bacteria > Pseudomonadati > Pseudomonadota > Gammaproteobacteria > Nevskiales > Nevskiaceae > Fontimonas > Fontimonas sp. SYSU GA230001. Next base: position 30,164 of record NZ_JBEAAM010000026.1, on the reverse strand, counting down.
CAGGATCAGCGGATACTTCTCGCCCGGCCGGTGCGCGGGCACGAACACCGTCGCGGCGATCGCGGTGGTCGCGCCGCCGAGCAGGTTGTCGGGCGCCGGCGAAGTCACCGTGACATCCAGCGCCTGAGCCGGCACTGGCGTCGGCTGCGGCCCGCTGCCGGACGGCCGCGAACTGCCCTCGCAGCCGGCCAGCAGGAGCGAGATGAGCACGAACAAGCGAGCCGCGCTGGCCCGCGTAGGCAGCAGATTCAGCATGGGGCGATGATATACGGACAGGGGTATATTTAAGGATGCTGCCGCGGCACCGTCAATACGACGCATTCCCCGGTCAACGCAACGACGGACCGTCTTCCCGCCCCGCCTGCAGCGCGGCGATGCGGTCGAGCACATCGACGAACCGCAGCCCGAAGTCGGTGAGGCGGTACTCCACGCGCGGCGGAACCTCGGCATAGACCGTCCTCGACAGCACGCCGAAACGCAGCAGCTTGCGCAGACGCTCGTTGAGGACCTTGGTGCGCAGACCGGTGATCGACCGCTCGATCTCGCCGGGCCGGCCGATGCCACGGCGCACGCAGTCGAGCACCGACAGCGTCCATTTGCAGCCGACCACGTCTTCGATCATGCGTGCCACCGGCACCGGTCCGGCGCCGCGGTCACCGTCTTCTCCGGCAGCGCTCACCGCCCTCTCCAATGCTCACCAGAAAGTGCGTATCCCACTGAATGGTGCGTACTTTTCAGTGCGCACCCGGCGCAGTAGCTTGGCAGGGCCGGGGTCGGTCCGGCAATCGGAGGTCCGCCATGAGAACGATCTTCGCGGTACTGGGTCTCGCCTTCGGTCTGAGCGCGCTGGCCAGCGACGCCGCCCCCGCGGCGTTTCCGGAAGTCCCCTACCCGTCCGGCTACCGCGACTGGCGGCACGTCAAGACCATGCTCATCGAGGACGGCCATCCGCTGTATGCCTCGTTCGGCGGCATCCATCACCTGTATGCCAATCCCAAGGCCATGAAGGGCTATGCCGGCGGCCGCTTCCCCGACGGCGCGGTCATCGTCTTCGACCTGCTCGACGCGCAGGCCGGTGGCAACGCGATCACCGAAGGCGCACGCAAGATCGTCGGCGTGATGCACAAGGACTCGAAGAAGTACGCCGCGACCGGCGGCTGGGGCTTCGAGGGTTTTGCCGGCGGCGACCCGCAGAAGCGCGCGGTCGGCGCCGCGGCGGCCAGCGCCTGTTTCGACTGCCACGCCGCGCAGAAGGCGCACGACTACGTGTTCAGCACGCCGCGCGGCGGCGAATGAGCGGTGCCGCGTCTCAGCTGGTCAGCGCCGCGAGCAGCGCGTCGTAGTCGGCGGCGAAGTCCGGCTGTCCGAGCAGATCGAGCGCCGGGTCCAGACCCAACGCGGCACAGGCCGGCACGCGGCTGCGATCGACGCTGGCGTTGACCCCCTCGTAATGGACGTCGAGCGCGAGGATCGCGACATTGACCAGATCGAGATAGTCGGCCGCGCCGGCATGGCTGCGCTCGAAGAAGCCGTACTTCTCGGGGATCTCGACCAGCGCGGGCGCGAACCCCCAGCTCGCCAGCACCATCTTGCCGGCCTGCCGGCCGAGACGGTCGAGGACGTGGTCGATCGCCTGGGTCGAGCGCAGCAGCTCCGGCTCGTTCTCCAACAGGCGCAGCAGCGGCAGCACGCCGATCTGGTGGATCAGGCCGGCGAGCAGCGCCACTTCCGGTTCGAGCCTGCGCAGGCGCACGGACAGTAGCTGGGCGACGGCGGCGACTTCGAGACTGCGCGCCCAGACGCCACGCAGCCGTGCCTGCAGCACCGAGGACTGCGACGCGAACAGCTGCTTGAGCGCCAGCGCGCGCACCAGGTTGCGCGTCGCGGCCAGGCCGATGCGGGTGATCGCGGATCGCAGGTCGGTGACCGCCTGCGTGCCACGGTAGGCGGCGTTGTTGGCCATGCGCACGACCTGCGCGGTCAGGGCCGGATCCTTGCGCAGCTCGTTGGCGAGCTGGCGCGAATCGACGTCGTCCCGGCGCATCAGCGCGTCGATGCGCAGGGCGATGTCGGGCAGGCTCGGCAGCAGCAGCTTGTTGCCGGACAGCTCGTCCCACAGATTGCTCAGCAACTGCTCGGAAACCCCGACTTCGGCCATGGCCGCCCCGTGACTGGATCGTGCGCGCCGATTCTATCGCCCGCGCCGGGGCGCCGCGCGCTACTCGAACGCGAACGCGTCCACTTCCAGCTTCATCAGCGACTTGCTCGGCTTGACCATCGACGTCGCGTGCCCCTTGGCGCGCGGCAGCAGGTGATCGAAGTAGAAACGCGCGGTGGCGAGCTTGGCCTTGTAGAACTCCGGCTTCTCCGCGCCGCCCTGCGCGAGTTTCTGGCTTGCGACCGCCGCTTGCAGCGCCCAGAAATAGGCCATCGTCACGTAACCCGAGTACATCAGGAAGTGATGGCTGGCGGCGCTGACCGAGTCACGGTCCTTGCGTGCGGCGAGCATGATGCGCATCGTCAGCACGTTCCACTCGGCCGCGTAACGCGCCAGGTCGGTCGCGTAGCGGCGCAGCTTGGCGTTGCGCATGTGCTCCATCGCGAACTTGGCGATCATGCCGGTGAACTCGCGCACCGCCTTGCCGCGCGTGAGCACCAGCACCTTGCGGCCGAGCAGGTCCAGCGCCTGGATGCCGGTCGTGCCTTCGTAGAGCGTGGCGATGCGCGCGTCGCGCGCGATCTGCTCCATGCCGTGTTCCTTGATATAGCCATGACCGCCGAACACCTGCATGCCGAGATTCGCCGCCTCCAGGCCCATTTCGGTCAGGAAGCCCTTGAGGATCGGCGTCAGGAAGCCGAGCTTGTCGTCCCACAGCTTGTACTTCTTGTCGTCGTTCTCGAGGATGCCGTTGACCATGTGGTCGGCGTACTGCGCGGCGAAGTAGATCATCGCGCGTCCGCCCTCGGCGACCGCCTTCTGCGTCAGCAGCATGCGGCGCACGTCGGCGTGGTGGATGATCGCATCGGCGACCTTGTCCGGTTCCTTCTTGCCGGACAGCGCGCGCATCGAGCGGCGCTCCTTGGCGTAGGCCAGCGCACCCTGGAACGACGCTTCGGCGTGGCAGACACCCTGCACCGCCGTGCCGATGCGCGCCGAGTTCATGAAGGTGAACATCGCTTCGAGACCCTTGTTCGGCTCGGCGATCATGTAGCCGGTGGCCGCCTCGAAGTTGAGCACCGCGGTGGCCGAGGCCTTGATGCCCATCTTGTGCTCGATCGAGCTGCAGACGACGCGGTTGCGTTCGCCGAGCGAGCCGTCGGCGTTGACCTTGATCTTGGGCACGATGAACAGCGAGATGCCCTTGGTACCCGGCGGCGCGTCCGGCAGGCGCGCGAGCACGATGTGGATGATGTTCTCGGTGAGATCGTGCTCGCCGGCGGAGATGAAGATCTTGGTGCCGGTGATCGCGTAGCTGCCGTCGGCCTGCGGCTCGGCCTTGGTCTTGACCTGGCCCAGGTCGGTGCCGCACTGCGGCTCGGTCAGGCACATCGTGCCGGACCAGCGGCCCTCGACCAGCGGCGGCATGTACAGCGCCTTCTGCGCCGCATCGCCATGCTGCATGATCGTGTTCATCGCGCCCAGGCTCAGGCCCGGGTACATGTTGAACGACCAGTTGGCACTGCCCAGCATCTCGGTCTTGACCACGCCCAGCGACATCGGCATGCCCTGGCCGCCGTACTCGGTCGGGTGCGACAGCCCCTGCCAGCCGCCGGCGGCGAACTGCGCGTAGGCCTCCTTGAAACCCTTTGGCGTGGTCACTTCACCGTTGCCGAAGTGACAGCCCTCCTCGTCACCGGACAGGTTCAGCGGCGACAGCACTTCCTCGCAGAACTTCGCGCACTCGTCGAGGATCGCACTGACGGTGTCCGGGTCGGCGTCCTTGCCGTTCGACAGTGCGGCGTAGTGCGCCGGGAAATCGAACACTTCGTTGAGCAGGAAGCGCATGTCGCGCAGGGGAGCTTTGTAGGCCGGCATCGGAGTCTCGCTTCGGTATTCGGGGGTATCGGCAGTCTGCGCAAAGGTTTCGTCCGCGGCATTGGCCGCACGGAGCCGGTGCCGCGTCAGCCCGGTAAGTCGGGCTCAGTGCAGCAGGTCGGCGGGACCGGGCAGCTCGCGCGCCGCGGCCGGCGGCCCGCGCCGCGCGCCGGCGCCGGCTTCCAGCCGGCGCACGACCGCAAGGAATTCGGCGGCGGGAACGCCCGGGCTGAACAGGAAGCCCTGCGCCTCGTCGCAGCCGCGGCCGCGCAGGTAGTCCAGCTGCGCGACCGTCTCGACGCCCTCGGCGACGACCGACAGGCCCATCGAGTGGCCCATCGCGATCACCGCGTTGATCACCGCGGCATCGGCCGAGTCGCTGCCCAGGTCGCGCACGAAACTGCGGTCCACCTTGAGCCGGTCGATCGGGAACTTGGAGATGTACGCGAGGCTGGAGTAACCGGTGCCGAAGTCGTCGATCGCCACGCCGACCCCGAGTCCGCGCAGCCGCCCCAGGGTTTCCGCGGCATCGACCGGGTCGCGCACCAGCACGCGCTCGGTGATCTCGACGGTCAGCTGCGCGGGCGGAAAGCCGGTTTCTTCGAGCGTGCTTCGGATCAGATCGACGAGATCCTGGTTGTGGAACTGGTGCGGAGAGATGTTCACCGCCAGATTGATCGGGCGCCCCAGCACGGTGCCGATCTGGCGCGCCTGCCGGCACGCCGACAGCAGCAGATCTTCGCCGATCTGCGCGATCAGGCCGGTGTCCTCGGCGATCGGCACGAACACGTCGGGGGCGACGAAGCTGCCGTCGTCGCGCTGCCAGCGCAGCAGCGCCTCCATGCCCTCGACGCGGCCACTGCCGAGCCGGACCAGTGGCTGGAAGAACACCTGCAGGCGCTTCTCCGCGATCGCGCGGCGCAGCGCGCTTTCCAGATGCAGCTTTTCCTCGCTCAGACGCAGCATGTCGAAGGAGAACACGCTGAAGCCGTTGCGACCGTGTTCCTTGGCGTGGTACATCGCCGTGTCGGCGTTCTTCAGCAGGGTCATCGAATCCTTGCCGTCCTGCGGGTAGATGCAGACGCCGACGCTGGGCGTCACGTGCAGTTCGTGATTGCCGACGCGCACCGGCTTGGCGATGACATCGACCACCGTGCGCGCGACGCGGATCGCGTCCTCGGCGCCGCCCAGGTCCGGCAGCACGATCACGAACTCGTCGCCACCCATGCGCGCGACGGTGTCCGCCTCGCGCACGCAGCTGCGCAGCCGCGCGGTCATCTGCACCAGCAGGTCGTCGCCCACGTGATGACCGAGCGAATCGTTGATGCGCTTGAAATGGTCCAGATCGACCATGATCACGCCGACGCTGCGGCCGCTGCGGCGCGCCTGCGCGATGGCGACGTCGAGGCGATCCTTGAACAACACGCGGTTGGGCAGCTCGGTCAGCGCGTCGTGGTGCGCCAGATGGCGGATGTAGTCCTCGGCGCGCTTGCGCTCGGTGATGTCGTAGGCGATGGCCAGATAGCCGGACAGCGCACCGTCGTCGGCGCGCAGCGCGGTGACGACCTGGTTGACCAGCACGCGACTGCCGTCCTTGCGGATGTAGGTGGCCTCGCGCTCATCGACGAAACCGCGCCGCGCGCGGTGGAGCAGGGCATCGACCGGCGTCTGCGCCGTGTCGCTCCCCGCCGCGGGCACCTCGCGGTCGGCCGAGGCGTGCGAGACCTCGACGAACACGCGCAGCGTCGCGTGGCCGACCAGCTCGTCGCGGCGGTACCAGAGCATGCGCTCCGCCGCCGGGTTCATTTCGGTGATCACGCCGGCCGGATCGGTGGCGACGATGGCGAACGGCGCGTGGTCGAGGATGGATTCCCGCAGCGCGCTCGCCTGCGCGAGCAGTGCCTCGACGCGGCGGCGCTCGCTGATGTCGCGCACCGACACCACACTGGCGCGACGATCACTGTCGTCCTGCAGCGGGCTGATCGACAGCTCGACCGGGAACCGTTCGCCCTGTGCGGTACAGGCCACGCGCTCGGTCCGATGGCCAGCGACCGGCGGTGACCCGGAGGCATCGACCAGCTGCGGGTAGTCCGGGATCAGCCGGTCGATCTCGACGCCGCGCAGCAGGCTCTCCTCGGCACCGAAGGCGCGCTCGGCCGCCGGATTGGCGGACCGCACCCGGCCTGCGGCATCGACGGTCAACACGCCATCGGCGACGCTGTCGAGGATCGCCTGCTGGGTCCGCTGCGCCTCGCGGTAGGCCGCGGTCATGCGGCCGGCCAGCGCGTGCGCCCGTTCGCGGCCGCTGGCGAGTCCCCAGAGCAGCAGCGCCAGAAGGCCGCTGATGGTGCAGCCGGCGACCAGGACCGTCGCGGCGCGGCCCGGCGGGGTGACGAACAGCGGCGTCGGCCACACCTGCAGAATCCAGCGGCGCCCGCCGAAGGTCAGCGGAATCTTCAGCTCGCTTCCGGTCCATCCCGCGGCCCGCGTCCCCGCCTCGGCGGACCGGTACAGCAGCCGCCCGGGTTCGGCATCGGACTCGTCGTAGATGCGCAATCCGACATCCCGGAACGAATCGCGCAGCACGCCGGTGACGAGATCGTTCATGCGCAGCGGGCTGTACACGAAGCCGCGCAGGCGCGCGCGGCGCTCCTCGACGCTGCGCGGCAGGACGCTGCCGTCGTAGACCGGGAAATACAGCAGCACGCCATTCTGCAGATCGACGTTGGTTTCCTGGACCAGGATCACCTTGCCGGACAGTGCCGCCTCGCCGCTGTCACGCGCCCGGTCCATCGCCACGCGCCGCGTCGGATCGGAGTACATGTCGTAGCCGAAGGCGCGGCGATTGCGCTCGTTGAACGGTTCGAGGTACTGGATCGCGGTATAGACCGGCCGCGATCCGTCCGGCCGCACGGCGTAGTCGGGAAATCCCTCGGCGCGGACGGCGGCGACGTGCGCGGCCACGCGATCGGGCGTCAGCCAGGCGGCATAACCCAGACCCAGCGTGCCGGGATAGTTGCGCTCGATGTCCATGCGCTCGACGTACAGGCGCCAGGCTTCGCGGCTGACATCCGGCTCGACCGCGAACAAGGCCGCCCCCGCGCGCAGGGTCTGCTCGTAGCGACCAAAGCGCCTTTCCAGGTAGGTCGCGGCCTCCTGCGCACGCGCCTCGAAATCGCGGCGCGCCTGCTGCCGCTCGCCTTCGGCGACGATCCGGTACACCACCAGCGTCGCCAGCAGGCCCAGCGCCAGCGCAGCCAGTCCGACCCACGAACTCCTTAGAATCTTCCTCATGCAGTCGTTTCCAGGCCGCCCAGATACGCGCTCCAGCCCGCCACGCCGCCAGCCTGCCGCAGCCGATGCCGGCGGCCGGCACTCCGCCGACGGATGGTCGGACGGGGTGGTGCCTGTGGCAGGCCGGACAATCACCGCAACCGAGCTGGGCCGGCGCGCTGCGCCTACCCCTGCGGCCGTGACCCACCCGGTCCGCGTGTTCGTGTATGGCAGCCTGCTGGTCGCAGCGGTGCTGCGGGCGGTGCTGCGGCGACCGGCAGCGCTGCAGGCGGCGCGGCTGGACGGTTACGCGCGGCGCGCGCTGCGCGGCTCGACCTTCCCCGGTGTCGTGCGGCGCAGCGGCGGCATCACCGAGGGCGCGCTCGCGCTGCTGTCGGTGCGTGAACTGCGGCGCCTGGACCGCTTCGAGGACGATCATTACCGGCGTCGCCCGGTGCGGGTCACGCTCGCCGACGGCCGCCGGATCACTGCACAGACCTACGTGCTGGAGCGCCGCAGCCGGAGCCTGCTCGCCCGCCGCGACTGGTCGCCGAGCCGTCTGGCCGGCGGCGGCGCAGCGCGCCTGGTCCGGGCGGCGCGCGCCGTGACCGCGGCCGGTCAATCCGGCAAACTAGCCTGGGGACTATAACGAGAACATCCGACCATCCATGCGCGATTCCGGACAGTTTCTACTCGTCGTGCACGAGGCGATGGCCAAGGCCGGCGTCGATCTCAATGCCGTCTACAGCCGTCTGGGTTACGACGCCGAGAAACTGCCGCTCAAGGAACTGCGCACCCCGCACCAGCAGCAGGCCCTGTTCTGGCAGGTCGTCGAGGGCGTCACCGGCGATCCCGATATCGGCCTGCACCTGTGTCCGCACCTGCCGGTGTTCCGCGGCGAGGTGCTCGAATACCTGATGTTCAGCAGCCCGACCTTCGGCGAGGGCATCCAGCGCGCGCTCAAGTACATCCGCCTGGTCAGCGACGCGCTGTCCGTGCGCCTGGTGCACGACGCCGCCGGCGCGCGCATCTGCGTGGTCGGCAGCACGCTCGATGCGCCGCAGCTGCGCCACACCGAGATCTGCGTGGTCTATGAGCTGATCCAGTTCGCGCGCACGGTGACCGACCGCAACTACGCGCCGCTGCGCGTCAAGCTGCGCTGCAGTCCGCGCAGCCCGGTCGCCGAATACGAGAAGGTGTTCGGCTGCCCGGTCGAGTTCGGCGGCGCCGAGAGCGAGATCTGGTTCAACCCCAAGCTGCTGGAGTTCCGTTCGCCGCGCTGGGATCCCGACCTGCTGCAACTGCACGAGGAACTGGCGGCCAAGCGCCTGTCCGACCTGCACCGCCGCGACCTCGTCGAACGCATCCGCAAGGTGCTGTCGCAGCGCCTGGAGCTCGAATCCTGCGACCTGGACGAAGTCGCCCGGGAAGTCGGCCTGCCGCCGCGGCGGCTGCGCTTCGAACTGGCGCGCGCCGGCACCAGCTTCAGCCAGATCGTCACCGACTTCCGCTACGCGCTGGCGCGCCGGCTGCTGACCCGCACCGACGAGTCGATCGACAACATCGTCTATCTGACCGGATTCTCCGAACCGAGCACCTTTTACCGCGCGTTCAAGCGCTGGTCGGGGATGACGCCGGTGCAGTACCGCGAGAAGCACCGCACCGTACCGCCTGCAGCCTAGACAGGCCTGCTGGCGTCACGGTCAATGCGCCCGGTCCGCGTCACCCGATACGCTGCGACCAGACGTCCGGCGGACCGCAGGTGCCGCAACGGGTGCATTCGGGGAGACATCGATGGCGCAGGCGCAGGACCCGTACCAGGCATTGCTCGCGGAGCTGGGCGGTGATCCGCTGCCCGGCCTCGACCGGCTCGAACCCGCCGAACTGCAGGCGCTGACCGCGGCGCTGCGCAAGGCACGCCGGCGCCAGCAGGACTTGCTGGCCGGCGCCCTCGAAGGAGCGCTGTCGCACGTGCCGCTGCTGCTGCGCGGCCCGGTGCGCAAGATCCTGGTTCCGTCATGACGACCCTGGCGCATCAGGCCGAGACGCTCAAGCTGGCGCGGCTGCTGCACACCGCACCGGAGCAGCTGGACTTTGTCGGCAGGCTCGACGCGGCCGAGGTCCGCGCCCTGCGCGAACGCGCCACCGCCGCCCTGTTCGACGGCGACCGTCACCTGTTCCACCGCGTCGCCGCGGCGACCAAGCTGCTGCCGGCGCCGATCGCGGCGCTGATCGCCGAGAAGGCGCTGGGCCCGCTGCTGTGCGCGCGTGTGGCCGGTCTGCTGCCGCCCGAGCGTGCCGTGGACATCGCCAAGCGCCTGCATACCCGCTTCCTCGCCGACGTCTGCCTGGAACTGGACCCGCGCCACGTGCGCGAGCTGATCGCGCAGATGCCGGTCAAGCGCATCGTCGAAGTCGCCCACGAGCTCGCCGCGCGGCGCGAATACATCACGATGGCACGCTTCGTCGATGTGCTGCCCGAAGCCGCGATGCGTGCGACGCTGGACGCGCTGCAGGACGACGAAACCCTGCTGCGCATCGGTTTCTTCGTCGAGAATCCGGCGCAGCTCAGCGCGGTGATCCAGATGCTGTCCGAACACCGCCTCAGCCGCCTGATCCGGGTGTCGGTCGAAGGTGCCGCCGAGCTGTGGGGCGAGGCGCTGGCCCTGATCAACGCGATCGACGCCCCGCAGCGGCGCCTGATGGCCGGCCTGGCCGCGGCCCTCGACGCGCCGGTGCTGGAACGCATGATCGGGCTGACCCACGAAGCCGAATTGTGGACGGCCCTGCTGCCGGTGGTCGCGGAGATGGACGACGCCGCGCGCGCACGGCTGACGCGCCTGCAGTCCCTCAACGAGGATGCCGTGCTCGCCGCGATGCTGCGGGCGGTCGATGCAGCGAATCTGTGGCCGCAGCTGCTGCCGCTGGTGTCGCGCATGGACGCGACGCTGCAGCAGCGCGCGGTTCGCGTCGCCGAGCAGCAGGACGCAGCCCTTTTGCAGCGGCTGGACCAGGCGCTGCGCCGCCTGGCTGCAGGTGCGTGACATCGCCATCGTGCGGTGTCAGAGTTGCGCGCGGAGACGAGGCACGACGCGGCCCGGCAACATTGCGGGCCAGCAGTCCGGCTGAGCGCATTTTTCGGGGGAGCTTGAAATGCGGAAGAAACACGAGGCCCGTTGCGGGCTGTTGATCGGCATCGCCGGCCTGCTGGCGGCGGGCCCGGTCCAGGCCATCGAGTTCGAGTATGGCGATCTGTACGGCAACCTGAAGAACCGCGTGTCGATCGGCGCGTCCTGGCGTGTCGAGCAGCGCGACGAGCGCCTGATCGACAAGAACAACCTCAATCCGAGCCTGTGCGGCAGCGCCGTCAACGATGCCTGCATCTCGTTCAACGGCAACACCGCGCTGAACGACAAGCTGGTTGCGGCACCCGGTGCCTATTTCGCGCTGAACAAGGACGACGGCAATCTCAACTACGACCAGGGCGACATCGTCGCCGCCGTATCCAAGCTGACCAGCGAGCTGTCGATGACCTGGGGCAACTACACCTTCAAGGCCGGCGGCACGGTGTTCTTCGACCCGATCAACTACGACTTCGACGAAACCCATCCGGACACGACCTACCAGCCGCGGCGCACGAAGCGCGACGACGACGTACGCGACAACGTCGGTCTCGACTACACGCTCGGCAACCTGCTGGTCAGCGGCCTGTTCAACGTCTTCGGTCACGACTTCGCGCTGGCGGTCGGCTACCAGAACATCCGCTGGGGCGAATCGACGCTGATCGCGCTCAACAGCCTGTCCGAGATCAACGCACCCGACGCGCGCTACCTGTACCAGCCCGGCACGCAGATCGCCGCGGTGTTCCGCACCACGCCGGCGGTGGTGCTGACCACCTCGCTGACCGAGACCACGTCGATCGACCTGATCTACCAGCTCGCCTGGCAGGGGGTGACGATTCCCAAGGGCGGCAGCTTCTTCGCGCCCTACGACGTCATCGGCCAGCCCTACGCGGTGCTGACGCTGGGCCAGTTCCATGAAGACCCGGACGGTCTGCAGCGCCTGCCCGGCATCGGCGCGGACATCTCCGACACCTCGCTGACCGTGCCGGTCGCGCAGCGTGAAGGCGAGCCGAAGGATTCCGGCCAGTTCGGCGCCAAGCTGACGACCTACCTGTCCGACATCGGCACGGAGCTGAGCTTCTACGCGCTCAACTACCACAGCCGGCTGCCGTACCTGAGCATGTACGCGACCGACCACACCTGCATCCAGGACACGACGACGGACGTGCTGCAGGCCACCGCCGACTGCCAGGGCATGAAGCTCACGCCCAACGGCCTCGAACCGGCACCGATCGACACGGCGCGGATCTTCCTCGACTACCCCGAGAACATCCAGATGTACGGCATGAGCTTCAACACCACGCTCGGCAAGTGGTCGCTGGCCGGCGAGGTCGCCTACCGCCCGAACCTGCCCGCGCAGATCCAGGTCACCGACGTGGTGTTCACCGCGCTGCAGCCGGCGCTGCCGGCCAACGACATCTACCTGGGCGCGCAGACGCTCCAGCAGCTCACGCTCGGCGGCCTGATTGCGGCCGGCACCGATCCGGCCACGGCCGCCGCGGTGCTGACCTCGCCCAATACCGCCAACCTGCTCACGCAGGTCCTCGCCAATCCGGGCAGCAGCTTCTACCTGCCTTCGCGCGATCACGCGGTGCCCAGCTACCTGAAGGACTATCGCGGCTGGGACGTCGTGCAGCCCAACCAGCTGGTGCGCGGCTACGAGCGCCTGCAGGTGCTGCAGTTCGACTTCACCGGCATCCGCATCTTCGGCAGCAGCGACAACCCGATCGGCGCCGACCAGGTGCAGTTCCTCGGCGAAGTCGGCGCCACCTGGGTGCTGGACATGCCGGATCGTCCCCGGCTGCAGTTCGAAGGCGGCGACTTCAACAACACCCACTACAGCCCCGGCGCCGACGGCACCGGCGGCGAACCCACGGACGGCTCGCCGCGGGCGATGCGTCTGAATCCGACACAGCAGCGCAAGGGCTTCGCCGACGACTTCGCCGCCGGCTACCGCATCATCGTGCGCATGGAATACAACCAGCTGCTGTTCGGCTGGACCTTCAAGCCGCAGCTGGTATGGTCGCACGACGTCCATGGCATCGCCATCGCGCCGGCGCAGAACTTCATCGAGAACGCCAAGCTCTACCAGATCGGCACCGACATCGAGATCACCAACAAGCTCGGTGCACAGCTGTTCTACCAGGGCTGGGCCGATGGCGGCACGGTCAACGGCTACCGCGACAAGGACTTCGCCGGCTTCGCCGTCTCGTACACGTTTTGAACTTGAGGAGAGCTCGCATGCACAAGACAGGATGGTGGACGACGCTCGCGGCCGCGGTCGCGCTGGGCGCCACCTCGGGCGCGTTCGCCAAGGCCTCGGCCGACGAGGCCGCCAAGCTCGGCAAGGAACTGACCGCGGTCGGCGCGACGCGCGCCGGCAACGCCGACGGCAGCATTCCGGAATGGGTCGGCGGCAAGTATTTCGATGACGTGGTGCGCGGCCAGACGCCGCAGAGCCTGGAGCAGGTGCGCCAGCAGTTCGAGGCGGCGCGGGCCAAGAATCCGGCCGACTTCGACGCGCTGCTCAAGTATCTCGACAGCTTCAAGATCGAGGACTACCCGACCATCTCCAAGCAGATCGACTCGATCATCGCCAAGCTGCCCCCGGCCGACGCCGAGCTGGCGCGCAAGCAGCGCGCGCAGATCGGCGGCGGCGGCAAGTACGAGGCGCCGCAGTTCATCATCACCAAGGACAACCTGTCGCAGCACGCCGACAGGCTGACCGAGGGGCACAAGGCGATGTTCGCCAAGTACCCCGACTACAAGATGATCGTCTATCCGTCGCTGCGCACGGCCTACTTCCCGCCCGAAGTCGAGCAGGCGACGATCAAGAACGCATCGACCGCCGAGCTCAAGGGCACCGACGAAGTCGATGGCGCCGTGCTCGGCTTCCCGTTCCCGATCCCGAAGAGCGGCGCCGAGGTGCTGTGGAACCACAAGATGCGTTTCCGCGGATCTGCGGTGCGGCGCTTCAACAACCAGGCGATCGTCAAGCTCGACGGCAGCTACAAGATCAGCAAGCTGGTCGAGGACGTGAAGTTCAAGTACGCGAATCTCAAGGAAGCCAACCCGGGCACCAAGATCCTGCTGTATTACCTCTCGGAAGTGCTGTCGCCGCCGCGCGTCGCCGGCCAGCTGATCCTGGTGCATGAGACGTCCGGTGCCGGCGGCAGCGGCCGCGACGCCTGGATCTACAACCCGGGCCTGGGCCGCGTGAACCGCGCGCCCGACGTCGGCTACGACAACCCGTACATCGGCACCGACGGCGAGCAGTTCAACGACCAGGTCGATCTGTTCAACGGCGCACTCGACCGCTACGACTGGAAGCTGGTCGGCAAGAAGGAGATGTACATCCCGTACAACTCCTTCCTGATCAACGCACCGCTGATCAAGTACAAGGACATCATCCGTCCGGGGCACATCAACCAGAACCTCGCGCGCTACGAGCTGCACCGCGTCTGGATCGTCGAGGCCACGCTGCGCCAGGGCCTGCGCCACCAGTTCAAGAAGCGCCGCTTCTACGTGGACGAGGACAGCTGGGCGGTCGCCGTGGTCGATTGCTACGACAACCGCGACCAGCTGTGGAAGGTGCAGGAAGGCCAGCTGCTGACCGTGCCCTTCGTGCCGACCGTCACCGCGATCCCGGAGATCATCTACGACCTGCAGAGCGGCCGCTATTTCGTCACCGCGCTACAGAACGAAGACCGGATCAGCGATTTCAAGATCAACTTCGACGACAAGGACTTCGCGCCCAACGGCCTCGCGCGCAAGGCGCAGAGCCGCTGACCGGCGCGTCACCGCCAACGCCCCTCTCCCCGTGCGGGACGAGGGGCGCCGGGGGCACACAGGGGGACGCATCATGAGTCGCCACAACGTGCGGGTGGGCATCGCCTGCGGATTGCTGATGATGGGCGGCGCGCCGCTGTTCGCGCAGGACGCCGAGGTCACCGATACGTCGCTGGCCCCTCGTCCGGCCGTGATGGCGCCGCGCGCGGCCACGTCGCTGCTGCTCGATGTCGCCCGCGCGGGCGACCACTGGGTCGTCGCCGGCCAGCGCGGCAACATCCTGCGCTCGACCGACGGCAGGCAGTGGCAGCAGGTGCCGGTGCCGGTCGACGCCACGCTGACACGACTGCGTTTTCTCGATTCACAGCGCGGCTGGGCGGTCGGCTACGACGGCACCGTGCTCGCCACGACCGACGGCGGCCGCAGTTGGTCGCTGCTGCAGCACGACGCGAGCTGGGCCAAGCCGTACTTCGACATCCTGTTCTTCGATCCGGACCACGGCCTGCTCGCCGGCGCCAACGGCGCCCTGCTGGCGACCGCCGACGGCGGCCGGACCTGGACGCCGGTGGCCACCGACGCGCTCGAAGACCAGCCGAACCTGTACAACCTGGTACCGCTGAACGACGGCAGCCTGCTGCTCGCCGGTGAACGCGGCTTTCTCGCCCGCTCGACCGACCGCGGCGCGACCTGGCAGCGCCTGCGTTCGCCTTACACCGGCTCCTATTTCGGCGCGCTCGCCGTCGGCGCACGCGGCGCCGTGATCTTCGGCCTGCGCGGCAATGCCTTCCACGCCGCCGACGTCGCCGCGGTGCCGTCGCTGTCGGCCGCCGACCTGCAGGCCATGAACGACGCCGCGCTCGACCCGGAAGCCGCGAGCGCCGGCAACGGCAACGGACCGGTGTCGGCCGTGCCCGGCTGGACGCCGCTGCGCAGCGGCGAGTTCGAGAGCCTGTTCGGCGGCACGGTTGCGGCCGACGGCCGCGTGCTGCTGTTCGGCATGAACGGCCACATCATGCAGGCCGATCTCGCCAGCGGCGAGCTGCGCCGCCTGCCGGTCGCGCCGGACAACAACATGAATGCGGGCGTGGCGACCGATGGCGACGTGATCGTCGTCGGCACCGCCGGCGTGCAGCGCCTGGCACTGACGCCGTAACCGGGGAGAACAGACCATGGCTGGAGCCGCCATCAGCGGGCCGATCACCGAACGCATCCTGCGCGTCGTCGAACCGATCATCTACGGCAAGCGTCACCTCACCCACCTGATCCTGCTGGCGCTGACCGCGCTGTTCCTGGTGCAGACCGCGCGCCTGCAGCCGGACGCCGGCTGGCTCAAGTCGGTGCCGCTCAATCATCCGTACATGCAGAAGTTCCGCGAGTACTACAAGGACTTCGGCGGCGCCAACACCGTGCTGTTCTCGCTGATCCAGGACCACGGCGACATCTACAACCCGGCGTTCATGAACACGCTGCAGAAGGCCACCGACGACGTGTTCTTCACGCCCGGCGTGGACCGCGCACGCGTGATGTCGCTGTTCACGCCCAACGTCAACTACGTCGAGAACGTCGAAGGCGGACTCGCCGGCGCCACGGTGATCCCGCCGGATTACCAGCCGACCCCGGAAGTGCTGGAGAAGGTGCGCTCGAACGTCGCCAAGGCGCAGGTGATCGGCCGCCTGGTCACCAACGACCAGCGCGGCGCGATGATCATGGCCGAGCTGCTCGAATACGATCCGCGCACCGGCGCCAAGCTCGACTACCGCGAGGTCGGCAGCTATCTGGAGCAGCTGCGCGCCAAGTACGAGAAGGACGGCATCCGCGTCCAGATCATCGGCTTCGCCAAGATCGTCGATGACATGACCAACGCCTCGCTCGAAGTCGCCGGCTTCTTCGGGCTGACGCTGGTCATCACCGGCCTGCTGCTGTGGCTGTACTGCGGCTCCTTCCTGCTCGGCCTGATCCCGCTGGGTTCGTCGGTCGTCGCCGTGGTCTGGGAGATGGGCCTGCTGCGCACCGTCGGCTTCGGCCTCGATCCGTTCGCGATCCTCGTGCCCTTCCTGATCCTCGCGGTCTCGGTCAGCCACGGCGTGCAGTACGTGAATTCCTGGGTGGACGAGGTCCATGCCGGCCGCTCCAACTACGACGCCTCGCTGGAGACCTTCCGCCGCCTGGCCATCGCCGGCACCATCGCGCTGATGACCGACGTCGCCGGCTTCGCGACGATCTACCTGATCGAGATCCAGATCATCCGCGAGATGTCGATCAACGCCGTGCTCGGCGGCCTGGCGATCATCGTCGCCAACAAGATGTTCGTGCCGATCTGGCTGACGATGATCAAGCTCAAGGACGTCGATGCGTTCATCGAACGCCAGAACAAGCGTGATGCGGTGCTCGACAAGGCGTGGTGGTGGCTGTCCGGCGTGACGAGGATCCCGGTCGCCTCCGCCATCATCGTCTTCTGTGCCGTCGTCGCCGGCTGGGCGACCTGGGCCAAGCAGGATCTCAAGATCGGGGACGCGCTCAAGGGCGTGCCGGAACTGCGTCCAGACTCGCGCTTCAACCAGGACTTCAACGCGATCACCGACAACTACCAGATCGCCGTCGATATCTTCAAGGTGATCGCCGAGACGCGGCCCAACGGCTGCATCGACTACGAGCTGATGGACCAGGTCGATCGCTTTGCTTGGCAGATGGAGAACACCGAGGGCGTGCAGTCGACGCTGTCGCTGCTGACCTTCGCCAAGCTGGTCTATCAGGGCCTGTCCGAAGGCCGCCTCAACGCGCTGGTGCTGCCGCGCAACCGCTTCGCGATGGCGCAGGCCACTGCGCTGGTGCCGACCAGCACCGGCCTGCTCAATGACGACTGCGACGCGCTGGCGGTGTACATGTTCACCAAGGACCACCGCGCGGAGACGATCAGCCACATCGTCGACGAGGTCAAGAAGTTCAACGAATCGAACCGCGCCGATTTCTTCGCGCGCACGCAGGACGTCACGCCCGAGTACTGCGACCGCAAGTACGCGGCCTTCCAGAAGTACAAGGCCGCCAACGCGCGCGTCTTCGCGCTGGTCGAGCAGCCGGACACCGATGCCGAGACCTCGCGCGCCGCCAGCGCCGAACGCGACCGGCTGCAGGCGGAGTACGAGACGTTCGACCGCAACTGCCCGGTGAACTTCGCGCTGGCCACCGGCAACGTCGGCGTCATGGCGGCGACCAACGAGGTGGTCAAGGCCAAGGAAACCGAGATCGTGCTGTGGGTTTACGTGGTGATCCTGGTGCTGCTGTGGCTGTCGTTCCGCAACTGGCGCGCGATCTTCTGCATCGTCGTGCCGCTGGCGCTGGTGTCGCAGCTGGGCTACGGCGTGATGGCGACGCTCGACATCGGCATGAAGGTGGCGACACTGCCGGTGCTGGCGCTGGCGGTCGGCATCGGCGTGGACTACGGCGTTTACGTCTACGGCGTGATGGCCGGCGCGCTCGACGAGGGCAAGCCGCTGCGCCAGGCCTATTTCGAGACCCTGCGCGGCACCGGCAAGGCGGTGATCTTCACCGGCCTGACGCTCGGCGCCTCGGTGCTGACCTGGCTGATGTCCGAGCTGCAGTTCCAGATCGACATGGGCCTGCTGCTGCTGTTCATGTTCACCGCGAACATGTTCGGCGCCGTGCTGCTGCTGCCGGCACTTGCGGCCTTCCTGCACCCGCACAAGGAAGCAGGCGAAAGCCCGCTCGCCCACATCCGCCCGGAGCCCTGAGCAGACTCAGACCTTGCGGGGTCGTCTGCCGTCCTTGCGCGACGGGCGCTCCGATCTGACGGACGCCTCGGCTTCTGCAGCGGGACGCTGGATGCGGTCGAGGATGGTCGCCAGACGATCGCCCAGATGCCGCGTCGCCGACAGCTCCATCGCGCGCGCGACCTCGGCGTGCACCGCCATCTCGACCAGCGGCCGCAGGCGCCAGATGATCTCGCCCAGGCGCGGCACCTGGTCCGGCGGCGGCAGCCCCTTGCCGTAGGGATCGAACAGGTATTTCTCGACCAGCTGCACCATGCGATCCGCCGCTTCCTCGACGTTGCGGCGCAGCTTGCCGACCACGTCGAGCATCTCGTCGAGCGGAATCCCCGCCTTCACCAGCTCGGCGCCGGCGTGGATCATGCGCGGACTGGGCGCGCGGAACTTGGCGCCTTCGGGAATCAGGATGTTCAGGTCCGCCGCCTTGACCAGCCAGCGCACGTTGAAGCCGCCGCCGAACAGCTTGACCAGCTCGGCCAGCGTGTACTGTTTCTCCACCTCGTCGGTCCACGGGCTGGACACCGCCGATTCCAGGCCGAACAGGCCGGACAGGTCGGTCCCCGTCTCCCAGGCTTCCAGCATCTCGCCGATGCTGTGGAGCGTGTAGCCGCGGCCCAGCATCTGACCGATGATGCGCAGCCGCGACAGGTGCAGGTCGCCGTACACGCCGACCCGGCCGCGGCGCTCCGGCGGCGGGATCAAGCCGCGATCCTGGTAGGCGCGGATGTTGCGGATCGTGGTCTGCGCCGCCCGCGCCAGCTCGGCGACGCTGTACTCGGCCGGCTTGCGCGGCTCCTCCGGCGCTCGTACCGCCCCCCGGCCGCTCCCCGCGGCCCCGGCCTTCTTGTTGGCTGACATGCGGGCGATGATAGCCCGAGCCGGCGGCGCGAGGCAGCGCCAGGCCCGCGCTCAAGCGGGGAGTATCGCTCGCGGCGCGCGCAGCCAGTCGATCACTTGGTCCGCCGGCACCGCGGGGCTGTACAGGAAACCCTGGGCCTGGTCGCAGCCGCGTGCGCGCAGGAATGCCGCCTGCTCGGGGGTTTCGACACCTTCGGCGACGGTCTGCAGGTGCAGCGAGCGGGCCATCGAGATGATCGCGGCGACCAGGTTGGCGGCGCGCTCGGTGCCGAGCATCGGCGCGATGAAGCTCTGGTCGATCTTGAGCGTGCTGATCGGCAGGCGCGAGAGATAGGAAAGGGAGGAGTAGCCGCTGCCGAAGTCGTCGATGGTGATCGGCACACCGAGTTCGCGCAGGCGCTGCAGCTTTTCGGTGCTGGCGCCGATGTCCAGCATCAGGCTCGACTCGGTCAGCTCCAGTTCGATGCCGGGGCTGACTCCGGCATCCCAGCCGGGCAGCGCGGCCAGGATCCCCGTGATGTCCTCGACGAAGGCCGGATGCTGGAGCTGGCGCATCGACACGTTGACCGCGACCGGCGGCGGCAGCAGCCCCGCGTCGCGCCAGCGTTGGCGATCGGCCAGGGCCTGGCGGATCGCCCAGCGTCCGACTTCGAGGATGGCGCCGGTTTCTTCGAGAACCTCGATGAGCGGACCGCAGCCGGTCGCAAATCCGTCTTCGGTGGGCCAGCGCAACAGCGCCTCGACGCCGACGATGCGGCCGCTGCGCAGGTCGATCTTGGGCTGGTAATACAGCGCGAGTTCGCGCTCGACCACCGCGCGGTGGATGCGCCCCTCCAGGCTCAGGCGCTCGCGCACCGTCTGGTTCATGGTCTGCGTGTAAAACAGGTAGCGGTCGCCGCTGGCCTTGGCGCGCTTGAGCGCGGCTTCGGCATTCCGGAACAGGGTCTCGGCATCGCTGCCGTCGTCGGGATAGATCGCGATGCCGATGCGCGCCGACGGATGGTAGGTCTCGCCGGCCAGCTCGACCGCTGCCGCCAGCTCCGTGTCGATGCGCTCCTGCAGCACGGCCGAGAGATCCGCAGTGCGGGTGATGCGCGGCACGATCAGCGCGAAGCGGTCGCCACCGATGCGCGCGACGCGCTCGCCACCCCCGACCGCCTGCAGCCGCCGTGCGACGGTGCGCAGCAGCGCATCGCCGGCCGCGGCGCCGAGCGCGTCGTTGAGCGCCTTGAAGCGCTCGATGTCGAGCACCAGCAGCGCGAGCTGGTGCGCGCCGGCGGAGGCCGCGCCGATGAACTGGGTCAGGCGGTCCTTGAACAGCGCGCGGTTGGCGAGCTGCGTCAGCGGATCGTAGTAGGCGAGGTAGTCGAGCTTGCGCCGCTGCGCGATCGACTGCATCGCAAACGACAGGTCGGAGGCCAGTTCCGCGAGCAGCGCGACCTCGTCCTCGTCGAAGAAGCCGGCCTCGCCGGCGTAGAAGTTGATCGTGCCGGTCACCGTGTCGTCCACCCACAGCGGATACGCCGCCGATGCACGGAAGCCGCGCGCGAGCGCCGCCTCGCGCCACGGCGCCATGACCGGGTCGGCCTCGATGTCGTTGACGACCAGCGCGCGGCCCTCGCGCAGCGCGGTGGCGGTCGGCCCGCGGCCGGACGGGTCGTCCGGCCTGATCGGGATGCGGATGCCATCGAGGTAGCCGTCGTTGGCGCCGTAGCTCGCCGCTGGCCGGACGGTGCCGTCGGCGCCCAGCGTGCCGATCCAGACCAGGCGGAAGCCGCCGCGGCGCACGGCGATGCGGCAGGCGGATTCGTAGAGCTCCTCGCTGCTCTGCGCGCGCACCATCATTGCGTTGATCTCGGAGGTCATCGCGCGTACCCGGCTGAGGCGCTGCAACGCCAGCTCGGCACGTTTGCGCTCCGTGATGTCGCGTACTGCCGCGCAGATCAGCGCGCCGTCGTCGGTGTCCAGCGGTCCGAGGCTGATCTCGACCGGAAATTCGCTGCCGTCGCGGCGCCGCGCGGACAGATCCATCAGCTTGCCCATTGGCCTCTGGGACGGGTGCTGCAGGTAGTGGTCACGATGTCCCCGATGCACCTTCGCAAGTCGCTCCGGCACGAGGATCTCGACCGGCTGGCCGATCAGCTCGCTGCGCGCATAGCCGAACAGGCGTTCGGTCTGCGCGTTGACCAGCACGATGCGGCCCTCGCGATCGACAATGACCATCGCGTCCGGCGCCGATTCGAGCAGGCGGCGGAAGCGGTCCTCGTCCTTGCGCCGTTCGGCGGCGTGGCCGATCTTGCGGGCGATCATGCGGATCAGGTCGCGCTCCTCGCGCAGGAACGGCCCTTCGTCGCGCTCGGGCCGCGGTTCCAGATACGAAACCTCGATGCTGCCGGCGCTCTTGCCGTGCACGACGATATCCTGCTGCATGCGCCACGGCGAATCGCCGCAGCGTTCGGAGACAAACTCGCGTCCGAGCAGGCGGATGCGCGCACAGGCGATTTCGGGATGCATCCACGCCGGCGGCAGTGCCTCGACGATCTCCGCCAGTGCCGCGTCCAGCGCGTGGCCGGCACGCTCGAGGATGTCCGACACGCGGATGATGCAGTGCAACTCCTTGATGCGCTCGCCGAGCTGCTCGGTCCGCTCCGCCAGTTCGCGCTCGACGCGCCGGCGCTCGGTGACGTCCTGCACGGTGCCGAGCGAACGCTGCGGGCGGCCGTGCTCGTCGTAGTGCGTCAGGCCGCATTCGTGGACGTGCTTGACGCGACCGTCCGCCATCAGCAGGCGATGGTCGATCGCATACGGCTGACGCGTCTCCACCGAGTGCCGGAAGGCGGCATCGACGCGCGCACGATCGTCGGGATGAACCCTCGACAGGAAGGTGTCGTAGCTCGGCTTGAACGCCGACTTGTCCAGCTCGAAGATCGCGAACACCTCGTCCGACCAGCTCAGCGCCTGGGACGGGATGTCGAGCTCCCAGCTGCCGACATGGGCCAGTTGCTGCGTTTCGCGCAGGCGCGATTCGCTGGCGCGCAGCGCTTCGAGCACGCGCTCGCGCTCGCGAACATCGGCCTGCCGGTCCTGCAACCTGCGCCGGGAAAATCTGCGCTCGCGCTTGCGCACCGCAACCCACTCTGTCGGACGATTCCTACAGAAAGTCTGCCGCGCCGGCGCCCCGGTGGGCCGCCGTCACGGCGTGCGGCATCCGCCTCGCGACGAGCGGCGCTTACTTCAGCTCGCTGGACGTCTTGCCGAGCAGCCGGCGCGCGACGATCAGCTGCTGGATCTGCTGTGTCCCCTCGAAGATGTCGAGGATCTTGGCGTCGCGCGCCCATTTCTCCAGCAGCTCGGTCTCGCCGTAGCCGGTCGCGCCGCACAGCTCGACGCACTTGAGCGCGATCTCCACGCAGCTGCGCCCGGCCTTGGCCTTGGCCATCGAGGCCTGCAGGGAATTGGGCTTGCGGTTGTCCGCCATCCACGCCGCCTGCAGCGTGAGCAGGCGCGCCGCCTCGTAATCGGCTTCCAGGCGCAGGAACTCGGCCGCGGCGGCGGCCTGCGCCTGGGCCGGACGGTCGTATTCGACTTCGACGCCCGCCGCGGCGAGCTGCCTGCGCGTCTCGTCCAGACAGGCGCGCGCCAGGCCGACCGCCATCGCGGCCACCAGCGGCCGCGTGTTGTCGAAGGTCTGCATCACCCCGGCGAAACCCTTGTCGGTGCGGATCTCCGGGTCGCCGAGCAGGTTCGCGGCCGGCACGCGGCAATCGCGCAGCGCGAACTGCGCCGTGTCCGACGCGCGGATCCCGAGCTTGTGCTCCAGACGCACCAGCTCGAAGCCCGGCGTCCCCTTTTCGACAACGAAGGACTTGATCGCGGCGCGGCCGGCGCTCTTGTCCAGCGTCGCCCAGACGACGACCAGTTCGGCGCGATCGCCGCTGGTGACGAAGATCTTGTCGCCGTTGAGCACGTAGTGGTCGCCGTCCTTGCGCGCGGTCGTGCGGATCGCTGCGGAGTCGGAGCCGCAATGCGGCTCGGTGATCGCCATCGCCGCCCACTTGCCGGCGAAACGCTCGAGCTGCTCGTCGCTGGCGACCGAGGCGATCGCGGAATTGCCCAGACCCTGGCGCGGCATCGTCAGCAGGAAGCCGACGTCGCCCCAGCACAGCTCCATCGTACCAAGCACGGTCGAGAGGTTGCTGCCATTGCGGTTGCCCTCGCCGTGGACGGCATCGCGGCGCACACCGGTCGCGCCGGCGCCCTCGCCGCTGCCGCTGGCGCTCATGCCGTCGAGCAGCGCGCCGAGCATGTCGAGCTCCCGGGGATATTCGTGCTCGGCGCGATCGTAGCGGCGCGAGTTCGGCCGGAAAATCTCCCGGGCGACCTGGTGCGCCTGCTCGACCAGCATGCGGAACTTCTTCGGCGTTTCCAGATTGATCATGCCGGGTCTCCGTTCAGACGAGCACCACGCCTTCCATCACGCCGGTCGCACGCAGGTCGCGGTACCAGCGTTCGACCGGATGCTCCTTGACGAAGCCATGGCCGCCGAGCAGCTGCACCGCGTCCGAGCCGATGCCCATCGCCTTGTCCGCGCACAGCCGCCGCGCGAGTGCCGTCTCGCGGGCATGGTCCAGCCCCTGCTCGGCACGGCTGGCCGCGCGCCAGGTCGCCAGGCGCATGCCTTCCAGCTCGATGCCGATGTTGGCCACCGCGAAGGCCACCGACTGCCGGTGACTGATCGGTTCGCCGAAGGCGACGCGCTCGTTGACGTAGGGAATGACGTAGTCGAGCGCCGCCTGGGCGGTGCCTACCGCGAGCGCACACCAGCCGATCCGCGACAGGCGGATGCAGTCGCGGTACACCTCGGCCGCGCCGCCGCCGATCAGCGCAGCAGCGGGCAGCTTCACGCCGTCGAGGTGCAGGCGCGTGGTTGCCGCCGCGCGCAGACCCATCGCCGGATCGGCCTCGACGCTCAGGCCCGCGTTCGACGATTCGACGATGAACAGTGCAGGCCCGGCACCTTCCAGCCGTGCGGCGACGATGAACAGCTCGGCTTCGGCGCCGCGCGGCACCAGCACCTTCACACCGTCGAGGGTGTAGCCATCACCGCTGCGGCGCGCCACGGTCTGCAGCTGCAACGGATCGAACAACGGTCGCGGTTCGAGCACGGCCAGTGCCGCGGCCGGCGGCCTCTCGCCGACGAAGGCCGGCAGATAAGTCGCCTGCTGCGTCGGGTCACCCCACAGCACCAGCGCGGTGGACACGGCCACCGGTGCCAGCCCGGCCACCGCCAGACCCATGTCACCCTGCGCCAGCGCCTCGGCGATCAGCACATTGCCGACCACCGAACGCTCGCCGCCGACGCCACCCAGCGCCTCGGGAATCGACAGTGCGCCGACACCCAGATCGTTGATGCCGGCCAGGATCTCTGCAGGTGCCGCGCCGGCGGCGTCGGCCGCCTGCGCGGCCGGCCGCATGCGCTCCAGGGCAAAGCTCAGCGCCGCCTCGCGCAGCATCTGCTGCTCGTCGGTCGGCGTCAGGTCGAACAGCCCGGCGTTGGCGGCCGGGCTCAGGCGCGCGGGTTTGAGCAGCTTCTGCGTCGCCTGAAAGCTGCGCGCAACCGCGCCGGCGCCGCGGAATCCGATGCGGGCGCCGTGATACAGCGCCTGCTGCGCCGGCTTGCGCAGCCCCAGCCGATCGACCATCGGCAGGCCGGCGAAGCGGTTGATCGCCCGCAGACCCAGTCCCATCGCCTTGCTCGTGATGCTCATGTCTCCTCCTGGGGCGTCGGTCCGGCGCGCCGGCGCGGGCGCTCAGGCCAGCGCGTCGCGCGTCTGTTCGAGGAACACGTCCACCAGGCGCGTGAACTTGCCCTGGATGAACGGCGGCGCGACCAGTCGGTACATCAGAGGAACCGGGACATCGTGCAGCTCGCCGCGCACGTCGAAGGACAGGCGCGAACCGGCGCCGCGCGGCTGGATGCGCATACGCCCCTCGATCACGGCATTGCCATGCCGGGGCAGCGGCGACCACGACAGCTCGCCGGCGTCGGCATCGACCTCGAAGCGCGCCGCGTAGCGGACCTCGTGCGAGATGCCCGCAGCCTTGGAGCCGATCGGTGCCATTTCCCACAGGTAGCTCTGCCGATCCAGCGGCGTCAGCTTACGCAGCTTGGGAAAGCGCCGGATCGTGCTTTCGTAATCGTCGAGCAGGCTGCGTGCGCGCTCGAAACAGACGGGCATCTCGACGCTGCGCGCGATGCTGATGTTGACCTTCATGGTGCTTCGTTCAAGACCGATACCGGGATTGGAGCTTCGCACCGGCGCACGCGCGCGCCCTTGGCCGCCCGAACAGGCCCGCAGGCAACCTGGCCAATTCGCGGACCGCCCGCGCTCAGAAGCGCAGCTCGCCGTCGCGGATGCGCGCGTACAGCGCCGGCGTCAGCGGCTCGTAGCCCGCGTCGCGGTCGCGCAGCACGTACAGGGGTTCGTCCACCTGTCGCGGGTCGAAGCCCTGCTGCTTGAGCGTGCCCTTGCGGAACTTGAAGGTGCCGGTGGTCTCGTGTTCGTCGCGCAGGCGCAGGAACAGCGGCACGGCGTAGGCCGGCAGCGCGGCGACCAGATGCGCGGCCAGCGCGCGCAGCGTATCCGCCGTCGGCGCCTGCGCGAACGTCAGCGCCGCCATGCCGGCACGGCCGTCGCAGCGCGGCACCTGCACGCCGTAGACGACGGCCTGCTCGATGCCGGGAAACTGGTTGAGCGCGGACTCGACCTCGGTGGTGGCGACGTTCTCGCCCTTCCAACGGAAGGTATCGCCGACCCGATCGACGAACTGGATGTGCCGGAAGCCCTGGTCGCGCACCAGGTCGCCGGAATTGAACCAGCAGTCGCCCTTCTTGAAGACGTCGCGCAGCAGTTTCGCCTCGCTGGCCTTGGCGTCGGTGTAGCCGTCGAACGGCGCCTTGTCGGTGACCTCGGTGATCAGCAGGCCGATGGCGCCGCGCCGCACCTTGTTCATGAAGCCGCGCCGGTTGCGCACCGGCTCCTCTACATCGGCGTCGAACTCGACGATCGCGAACGGCAGCGGGCAGTAACCCGCGGTGCGCGGCACGCCGAAGCCGTTGACGAAGGCCAGATTGCTCTCGCTCGCACCATAGAACTCGCAGATGCGCTCGATGCCGAAGCGCTGCTGGAACGCGTCCCAGATCTCCGGGCGCAGGCCGTTGCCGGTGATCACGCGCACGCGGTGGTCACGGTCGCGCGGCGTCGCCGGACGGTTGAGCAGGTAGCGGCACAGCTCGCCGATGTAGCAGAAACTGGTGGCGTCGTAGCGGCGGATCTCGTCCCAGAAACGCGAGGCCGAGAACTTGCGCCCCAGCGCCAGCGTCGCGCCCACGGCGAGCACCGCACCCCAGGACACGGTCAGCGCGTTGTTGTGATACAGCGGCAGGCAGCAGTAGAGCACGTCGTCCGGCTTGAGACGCAGCGTCATCTGGCCCAGCCCGACCATGCCGCGCAGCCAGCGGTAGTGCGTCATCACCGAGGCCTTGGGCATGCCGGTCGTGCCGGAGGTGAAGATGTAGAAGCAGGGCTCGCGCAGCGTGATCTGCGCGGTTTCCGGCGGGTCATCGGCGGCCGCGGCCGCCGACAGCGCGCGCAGGTCGAGCCAGCCGTCGGGCGCCCGGCCCTCGCCATCCCAGAGCCAGCGGATGCCACCAGCCGCACCCGGTGCATAGCCGGCGCTGGCGGCCGCGTCCACGCACTCGGCGCCGACGATCAAGGCCTTGGCCCTGGTCAGGCGCAGGCTGTGGGCGAGGACCTCGCCGCGCTGCTGCGGATTGAGCATGCCGGCGATCGCACCGAGTTTGACCGTCGCGCAGACGCAGGCCAGCACCTCCGCGCGGTTCTCCATGAGGATACCGACGCCATCGCCACGCCGCACGCCCTGTTCGCGCAACACTGCCGAGATGCGATTGGCCCAGGCATTGAACTCGGCATAGGTCCACGTCCGCTCCTCGAAGCGCAGTGCCGGCTGGTCCGGCCGCTCGCGCGCCCAGCGCTCGATCACGGCGCCGATCGAACCGACCTTGTCCGGCGCCAGCAGCAGCAGATTGAACAGGCCGCGGTTGACGGTGAGCGTATCCGGCAAGGCCTGCAGCACCCCGCGCAGCAAGTCACGAACCCGGACGACGTCCCCGCTTGGCTTCATGGCGCTCGATCCCCACGGACGGATATGCGGACGCAGGGCGCGGCCGCGATGGGGCATAGCTTCGAATCCCGGCGCGGCCGGGCGCAAGGGCTACAGCGCCAGCGCACGCTGGCAGCGGCGGTCCTGAAGGGCGAAGCTCAGGCCGCTTCGCTGAGCGGCATCGCCGATGCCGGCAGGTAGCCTGCGGCACGCAGCCGTCCGCGCAGCCAGGTGCGAAAGTCCTCGCGCATCTGCGGATCGCACTTGAGTGTGGCGCTCTCGGCCTCGGCGACTTCGAGCATCCGGCCCAGCGCGTCGTCGCACAGGGCATCCGGCTGCGGCAGGCCGGAGTTGATCAGTTCGGAACGCAGCATGATCCGGATCGGCCCCAGCAGACTGCGCAGCGCGTGATCCGGGCGGGTGAAGCGGCGCCAGGGGATCGCGCCGACGGCGGCGGTCGCCTCCAGCGCGGCGTACCAGAAGGCCTCGATGGCGAGCTCCAGGCGCTGACTGCCCGGTCGCATCCCGGTGGTCACGCGCAGCACGCGGTTGCGCAAGCCTTCCAGGAAGATGCGGACGTCGTTTGCGCTGAGTTCGGGCGCGCTGCCACCCGTCTCGACCTCCACCACCGGACTCGGATTCACCCTGCACCTCCACCGGCGCGATACGCGGACCCACCCGCAAATGCGCCTGGCGTTCAGTCTGGCGGCGGCGGATCGGACGGAGTACGGCCGGGCGGACCGGTGGCGTGGCCGCGCGGATAGACGGCGCAGGTGTTCCGCGGCCGCGGATTCAGGCGCGCCGTGCGACCGGATCGGACGGCGCCAGCCGCGCCAGCACCAGGCGCCGTGCCGCGGCGGTGGTCTCGACATAGGCGTTGCCGCTGAAGCCGCCGTGGACCATCGGCACGGCGGGCAGGGCTTCGACCTGGAGCCGCGCTGCGCGCCCTTGGCCATAGGCCCGCCGCTGGCCGCTGTCGGCATCCACCGAGACGCAGCCGACGATCAGCCCCGCATTGCGCTCGGCCAGCCGCTGCAGCGCCGCCGCGGGCGGGTTCTCGACGGTCTCAAATTCGTAGATCGCCAGCCGCCGGCCGCCGCCGATCGCCTCGAAACGGCTGCCGATCAAGCGCGCATCCTCGGGCGTGCCCCAGTTCTGCAGGCACCAGTTGCGCCCCGCGTAACGGTAGGAACCCTGCAGCACCCGGTACGGCGGCAGGATGACACGCGTCAGCGAGAAGCCTTCGCGGAACAGGCCACCGGGCATCGTCAGGCGCGCGCTGCCCGCGACGTCGCCCGGCTTGAGCGCGAGCAGTCCGCGCATGAAGTGCCGGCAATAGGCGCTCGACGTGTTCCACAGGTTGCGGAAGTGACGCGCCACGGCGGCGTTGGTGATCAGGTGACGGTTCTCGACCTCCTCGCAGGCCTGCAGGATGTCCTCCAGGCTCAGCGCCTCGATCCGGCGACCGGAGCGGCGCAGCGCCAGGAACACCACCTCCCGCTCGACCTCCTCGGCCGGTCGCCATGGCAGCGCCTGCGCGTGGGTCAGGTTGCGGTGCAGGCGCATGACGTCGGCATCACCGCCGCCGACGACCAGCACGTTGAACCACAGACGCTCCGGCACCTGCGCCTCACCGCCCGGTTCGCCTGCGGCCGGCTGCGGCTGCAGCATCCTGGCCGCCGGGTCGCGGCTCGCGCGCAAGGAACCACTGGCCCAACCGATTTTCATGGCAAGGACTCTACGCAGGTGATCCGGGGGTCGGCGCATCCGCAGCGCCGCCGGATCACCCTAGCGGACGAACGGCAATCGCGCCACCTGCGATCCAGCGATGCCGTCGGCCAAGTGCGGATTTACTACCGCGATCCACGGCGGTCGGCACCGGCGCGGCAAAAAAACAATGCCCCGCTGGTGCGGGGCATTGGTGTTGGCTGGGGGACTAGGATTCGAACCTAGACTAGCGGAGTCAGAGTCCGCGGTCCTACCGTTAGACGATCCCCCATCCGAGCGTTCCACCCTCAAGGTGGCGGGGGCCGCGAGTATAACCCGCGAGCCCCGGAGAATTAACGCTTGGAGTACTGCGTACCGCGACGGGCCTTGTGCAGACCGACCTTCTTGC
Organism: Fontimonas sp. SYSU GA230001; assembly: GCF_040066175.1. Lineage (NCBI taxonomy): Bacteria > Pseudomonadati > Pseudomonadota > Gammaproteobacteria > Nevskiales > Nevskiaceae > Fontimonas > Fontimonas sp. SYSU GA230001. The sequence continues at coordinate 1,001 of NZ_JBEAAM010000026.1, read as the reverse complement.
GCTCGACCTCGCGGGCGTCGCGCGTGACCAGACCAGCCGCGCGCAGCGTCGGGCGGAAAGCCTCGTCGTAATCCATCAGCGCGCGGGTGATGCCGTGACGGATCGCACCGGCCTGTCCGTTCGGGCCGCCGCCAGCAACGGTCACCTTGATGTCGAAACGGCCGACCGAGTCGGTCACTTCGAGCGGCTGGCGCACCAGCATGCGCGAGGTCTCGCGGCCGAAATACTCCTCGACGGTCTTGTCGTTGATCGAGATGGCGCCCTTGCCGGGCTTGAGGAACACGCGCGCCGTCGCAGTCTTGCGGCGGCCCGTGCCGTACTTGTAATCGATGGTCTTGGCCATGGAACTGGTTCCGGTCAGAGGGTGAGAGCCTGCGGCTGCTGCGCGGCGTGCGGATGCTCGGCGCCGGCATAGACCTTGAGCTTGCGGAACTGCGCATAGCCGAGCGGGCCCTTCGGCAGCATGCCCTTGACCGCCTTCTCGATCGCGCGCTCGGGATGCTTGCTCAGCATCTCCTCCAGCGAGGTCGAACGGATGCCGCCCGGATACTCGGTATGGCGGTAATAGGTCTTGTCCTTGAGCTTGTTGCCCGTGGCCTTCACCTTTTCGGCGTTGATCACGACGATATAGTCGCCGGTATCGACGTTGGGGGTGTACTCGGGCTTGTGCTTGCCGCGCAGGCGATTGGCGATCTCGGTCGCCAGCCGGCCCAGCGTCTTGTCCGTCGCGTCAATCACGAACCAGTCGCGCTTGACGGTCTCGGACTTCGCGAAGATGGTCTTCATGAGGTCCAGTCCACTGTGCCCCTGATGGGGCGGTTATAGTTCGGTCGCCCGGACATGCGCCCGGCCGACCTCGAAAGGGCGCGGATTCTAGCGGCTCCGGCCGCGGCTTTTCAACTGGCAGCCTCTTCCAATGACACATGAGCCTGAAGGGGGTGCGTGATTCCAACGTGAAGTGAGCCTGAAAGGCCGGCGGGGCGGCGGGATCATCGGAGGAT
>NZ_JBEAAM010000025.1:0-59404 GCF_040066175.1 Fontimonas sp. SYSU GA230001 | reverse complement strand
CGCGTAACCTCAACCGCTCGAACCGCCGGATGCGGACCCGCATGTCCGGTGGTGTGGGAGGGGAACGCTGAGGGTATCCTCGGCGTCCCCTATCCCGATCAGCGATCCAGCTCAGAAGCGCTGGGTGAAGCGTGCGTATGGCATGCGGCCGACCGGGTTGTACAGCGTCTGGTCGTAGTACGGGCTGGTCAGGTTGAAGTTGGTCGAGACCCCTTCGTCAAACAGGTCGCGGATGCCCAGCGCCAGCGATCCGTTCCAGGGCGTCTCCCACAGCAGCTGCACGTCATGGACCGTGTTGGCCTTGACGGTGCCGGAGCGGCGCAGGTCGAGCGGGTTCGGATCGCCCGGGTCGGTGGCGGCCGCCGTGGACGGGATGTACGTGGTCGTCCAGGTCGTCGTGAACGGGCCGACGTTCCACGGCAGCGACAGCGTCGCGCGGTAGTCCGGCGTGCCGGGATCGCCGACGATGTCGCGCGCCGGCAGCACGCCATCGTCGATCGTGTAGCCGAGCACGTAGCCGAGCTGCAGCGACGGGCGGATCTGGCCCCAGTCGCCGAAGCCGAAGTTCGTGTGCAGCGCGAAGTCGAGGCCGTCGGTGGTGATCTCGGCGATGTTGTCGGTCGTGGTGCCGACTTCGGCGATCGAGCCCGAGCTGCGGCGCGTGATGTAGGTGCCCTCGGGCAGTGGGGTGCCCAGCAGCTCGCGGAAGATCAGGCTCTGCACCGAGTAGGTGGTCAGCGAGTCGTTGATCGTGATGTTGTAGTAATCGAGCGTGAAATCGACCCACTCGGCCGGCTGCATCGCGATGCCGAAGCCGAACTGCGTCGATTTCTCGGGCTTCAGGTCCGGGTTGGCGCGGATGAAGGTGTCGTACTGGCGCTCGGCGCACTGCGCGTCCGGCACGCCGGCCTGGCGGCAGGTGACGAGGTCGCGCGCGCTCTCCGCGCTGAACGCGTCCTTGGCGTTGAGCTCGCTGAGCAGCGGCGCGCGGAAGCCCTTGCCGGCCGAGGCACGGACGGTGAGGTTGTCCAGCGCCTGCCAGCGCGCGGAGATCTTCGGACTGAATGCGCCGCCGGCCGAGTCGGAGTAATGGTCGTAACGGGCGGCGACGTCGGCCTCGACCGTGGGCAGCACCGGCACGACGACTTCACCGAACACGGCGTAGGCGCTGCGCTGGCCGCCGGAAGAATTGCCGGACGAGCCGCCCACCGTCCCGGCCTCGGACTGGCTGTCGTAGTTGTCGAAGAAGCGTTCCTTGCGGTACTCCGCGCCCCAGGCGCTGTCGAGCGTGCCGTGCGCCATCTGGTAGAGCGGGATACGCACGGTGGAGAACACCTCGCGGTACTCGGTCAGGCCGTCGCGGGTCGTCGTGACGACCATCGAGTCGAGCGTCGATTGGTCGCCCGGATTCGACAGGTCGAACGGGTTGTAGCTCCCATCGGCGGCGGCCGAGCGCGCCACGGAACGCAGCAGGTAGCCACTGCCCAGTTCGGTGAACGTGAAGCGGCTCAGGCGTGCGCCGCCCTCGATGTCCCAGTCGCCGAAGTTGTACTTGAGCACCGGCAGGATGCTCATCACGCCGGAGCGGTTGTTGTTGTCGCGCGTGCCCAGCGGCAGGAAGCGGTGCAGGACGTAGACGTCTTCACCATACGGATTGGTCGTCGCCGTGCCCGGCACGAACAGCAGGTCGGGCGCCGGTGCGAAGCGGCCGAAGCTCTCGGACTGCGCGTAGCTGGCGGTGATCTCGAAGTTCAGATCGACGCTGATGTCGTAACCGTACTTGACGAACACGGACGACGTCTTGAGCTGCGTGGTGTCGGCAGCGTACTGCGTGAAGTCGAAGCCGCAGCCCGGCGAGCCCTCGTTGTCGGTCAGCGCGTTGATGTCGTCGCGCAGGCGGTAGAAGCCCAGGTTCTCGACGCAGCCGGCGGCCGGCGCCTCGAAGGTCTGCGTGAAATCGCTGTTGAAGACGGTGTTGCCGTAGAGGCTGATGCCGGTCGTCCCGGACAGGTCGTAGCTGCCGTCGGCGTTGCGCACGCCCGGGCTGCCGCGCGAGTAGCTGCGATCGCGCAGGAAGATCGGATCGGTGCTGGTGTACGAGGCGCCGAACAGCATGCGGCTGTCACCGCTGGAAACACCGGCGACGATGGAGGCGTTCTCCTCGTCGGCGCCCGCTGCGTCGGGCAGACCGATGCCGACCGAGATCTCTACGCCCGAATAGTCCTTGCGCAGGATGACGTTGATGACGCCGCCGATCGCGTCGGAGCCGTAAACGGCCGAGGCACCGTCCGACAGCACCTCGATGCGTTCCACCGCGGCGAGCGGAATGGTGTTGAGGTCCACGCCATTGCCCTGCAGCGACGGCGAGGTGGCGACGCGCCGTCCGTCCACCAGGACCAGCGTGCGGTTCGAGCCCAGGCCGCGCAGCGAAGCGACGGTCTGGCCCTGGCCGCTGCTGCCCGAGATCGAGGTGTAGGAGCCGAAGCTGTTGAAGGTCGAGGCGCGCAGCGCGTCGGCGACCGAGATCTTGCCGGTGGCGGCGATGTCGTCGCGGCTGATGACCGTGACCGGCAGCGCGCCTTCCATCGCCACGCGGCTCAGGCGCGAGCCGGTCACCTCGATCGCGTCGAGCTGGGCGGTGTCGGCCTTGTCCTTGCCCTCGTTCTTGGCCGGCTTGCGCAGCGGATCGACCGGCACCGTCTCGGTGGTCGCCGGCTCGGCGAACAGGCCGTCGAGGACCTCCTGGTCGGTCCGTGCCGGGGTGCCGTCCGGGTTGATGGGAACCGGCTGGGCGTGGGCCTGGAATCCGGTGCCGGCCGTCAAGGCGATGGCGAGAGCCGTGAGGCGTAAGCCGCCCACGGGCAGATGCTGCCGATCGAATAGCATTGCGAATGTCCCCTGAAGTGTCTGGTGCGCCCGACGGCGCGGTCGGCCTGCCGCACAAGCACCCCAACCCAGTGCGCAGGCGGGCGGCATGGTAGCCGCAGTGCGTGTCCGCCGACAGGGGGAAATCCTCATCCATCCGGCGCATGCCCGCCTCGCGGGCAGCAAAAAAGCGGGCCGGAGCCCGCTCGTTTGCCATCCTGATGGAGACGCGACCGCCAGCGGCCGCGACCTTCAACGCAAGAGCCGTTACAGTGCGGCGATGCGTGCCGCGAGGCGCGATTTGTGGCGCGCGGCCTTGTTCTTGTGGATCAGGCCCTTGGTCGCGTAGCGGTCGATGACCGGCACCATTTCCTGGTAGGCGGCGACGGCGGCAGTCTTGTCCTTGGCGTCGAGCGCCTTGACGACCTTCTTGATCGTGGTGCGGACCATGGAACGCTGAGCCACGTTGCGGGCGCGGCGCTTTTCGGCTTGACGGGCGCGCTTCTTCGCGCTGGCGATGTTGGCCAAGGTGCAACTCCTGCTGCCGGCGTGACCGCCGGGTGAATTCATAAAAAGGGCGCGGAGTATGGGCAGCGACCTCCGGTTTGTCAATCGCGGCCGGCCGCGAAGCGGCTGATATCGCATGTCTTTTGGCGCGTCCTCCGGTCCGTCGTGCGCGCCGGCGTCGGCGCGCCCGAGCGCCGACCTTCCTTGTAAACTCCGCGCCCTATGTCCGCATCCCTGCTGAAATCGTCGGGCGTCGTCGGCTCGATGACGCTGCTGTCGCGCGTGCTCGGTTTCGTGCGTGACGTGCTGTTCGCGAGCGCCTTCGGCGCCGGCGCGGCGATGGATGCCTTCCTGATTGCGCTCAAGATCCCGAACTTTGGTCGGCGCATGTTCGCCGAAGGCGCCTTTTCGCAGGCCTTCGTGCCAGTGTTCACGGAGACCAAGACCACCGGCACACATGAGCAGGCGCGCGACCTGGCCGCCGTCGTGATGGGTACGCTGGCCGGCGTGCTCGCGATGATCACGCTCGTGGGCTGTCTGGCCGCGCCGCTGCTGATCTGGGTGTTCGCGCCGGGCTTCGGTGCTGATCCGGCCAAGCACGCGCTCGGCGCCGAGCTGTTGCGCTGGACCTTTCCGTATCTGATGTTCATCTCGCTGACCGCGCTCGTCTCCGGCGTGCTCAACAGCTACGGCCGCTTCGCGGTGCCGGCGTTCACGCCGGTGATCCTCAACCTGTGCCTGATCGCCTCCGCGTTCATCGACGCCGGCTCGGTGCACGTGCTGGCCTACGCGGTGTTCGTCGCCGGCATCCTGCAGTTCGCCTTCCAGCTGCCGTCCCTGCGCGGCCTGGGCCTGCTGCCGCGGCCGCGCTGGGCCTGGGGCGATGCCCGCGTGCGGCGCATCATCGGCCTGATGATCCCGGTGCTGATCGGTTCCTCGGTGGCCCAGGTCAGCCTGCTGCTGGATTCGGCGCTGGCCAGTTTCCTCGGCGACGGCGCGGTCAGCTGGCTCTACTACGCGGACCGGCTGATGGAGTTCCCGCTGGGCATCTTCAGCATCGCCGTGGGCACGGTGATCCTGCCGGCGCTGTCCGTACACCACGCGACGCGCTCGGTCGATGACTTCTCGCACACCCTCGACTGGGGCCTGCGCACGATCCTGGTCATCGGCGTGCCGGCGGCGCTCGGGCTGGTGCTGTTCAGCGGGCCGCTGGTGACGACGCTGTTCGGCTACGGCGCCTTCGATGCCCGCGACGTGCGCATGACGACCTACGCACTGTGGGCCTACGGCGCCGGCTTCATGGGATTTTCGCTGGTCAAGGTGCTGGTGCCGGGTTTCTATGCGCGCCAGGAAACGCGCGTGCCGGTGCGCTACGGCATCATCGCGCTGTGCTGCGGCATGGCGATCAGCCTGAGCGTGTTCGGTGCGGCACGCCTGTTCGAGCTGCCGGCGGCGCATGCCGGCCTGGCCGCGGCGACTTCGGCTTCGGCGTGGATCAATGCGCTGCTCCTGCTGCGCCGCCTGCGCCGCGACGGCGCCTACCGCCCCGCGCCGGGCTGGGCCGGTTTTGCGCTGCGGCTGGGTTTCGCCAACCTGCTGATGTCCGCACTGCTGCTCGGATTCGGCGGCACGCTCGAGACCTGGCTGGCGCTGTCGGCGCACGAGCGCGGCTTGCGCGCGACCCTCGTCGTCGGCGCGGCAGCGCTGTTGTACTTCGGCTGCCTGTGGATCGCCGGTCTGCGGCCCGCGCATTTCCGCCGCATAAGATAGGCGTCATGGAACTGGTCCGCGGCCTGCACAACCTGAAGCCCGATGCCGGCGGCTGCGCGCTGACCATCGGCAACTTCGATGGCGTGCACCTGGGCCATCAGCGCTTGATCCAGCGCACGGTCGAGCATGCGCGGCGGCTCGGTGTGCCCGCGACCATTCTCAGCTTCGAGCCGACGCCACGCGAGTTTTTTGCCCGCGATCGGGCCCCCGGCCGCATCGGCACGCTGCGCGGCAAGTTGCTCGATCTGGAGCAACTGGGCGTCGATCGGCTGATCGTGCAGCGGTTCGACCGCGCGTTCGCGGCGATCGAGGCGCCGGTGTTCATCCGCGAGCTGCTGGTGCAGCGTCTGGGGGTGCGTGCGCTGGTGATCGGCGACGACTTCCGTTTCGGCGCGCGCCGATCGGGTGACGCCGAGTTGCTGCGCCGCGAAGGTCTCGCACACGGATTCACCGTCGATGCGGTCCACAGCGTCGTCAGCGCGGGTATGCGCTGCAGCTCGACCGCAGTGCGCGAGGCTCTGGCCAGGCCGGATCTCGAACGCGCTGCCGAGCTGCTCGGGCGTCCGTACCGGCTGGTCGGACGCGTGCGCGGCGGCCTGCGCCTGGGCCGCGCGCTGGGCATGCCGACCGCCAATGTCGGCCTGGTGCGTCCGCCGGCGCTGCGTCTGGGCGTGTACGCGGTCGAGCTGCAGCGTGTCGCGCAGCCAGAGGCGCCGCCGCTGCGCGGTGTCGCCAACCTGGGCGTGCGGCCGACGCTGGGCCTGCGTCGCTGCCTGCTGGAAACCCACGTGATCGGCGACTGCCCGGACCTGTACGGCGAAACCGTGTCGGTGGTGTTCCGCCGTTACCTGCGCCCGGAGCTGCGCTTCGAATCGCTGGCCGCGCTCGCCGCGCAGATGCAGCGCGACAAGGCCGAAGCGGTGGCCTTTTTCGGCGGTCAAACCGCATAATCCGCGGGTTTTTTGCGCCCCGTCGGGCGCGGATCGCCGTCCGGCGGTCCCGTGACCTGTCTCCGCACACCCGTGACCGACTACAAAGCCACCATCAATCTGCCGCAGACCGAGTTCCCGATGCAGGCCAATCTGGCCAAGCGGGAGCCGGAGATGCTCGCGCGCTGGCACCGCGAGGACGTCTATGCCGCGGTGCAGGCGGCGAGTGCCGACCGTGAAGCCTTCTGGTTCGTCGATGGTCCGCCGTATGCCAACGGCGATATTCACATCGGGCATGCGGTCAACAAGGTGCTGAAGGACATCGTCGTCAAGGCCGCGCGCCTCGACGGCCGCCGCGCGCGTTTCATCCCGGGCTGGGACTGCCACGGCCTGCCGATCGAACTGCAGGTCGAGAAGAAGTTCGGCAAGGTCGGCGAGAAGCTCGATGCGAAGACGTTCCGGGCGAAGTGCCGCGAGTATGCGCAGGAGCAGATCGCGCGCCAGCGCGAGGACTTCCAGCGCCTGGGCGTGCTCGCCGAGTGGGACAACCCTTATCTGACGATGCAGCCGGCCTTCGAGGCCGAGCAGTTGCGCGCGCTGGCGCGGATCGTCGACAACGGCCACGTCGTGCGCGGTTTCAAGCCGGTGCACTGGTGCCTGGACTGCGGCTCGTCGCTGGCCGAGGCCGAGGTCGAATACCAGGACAAGCAGTCGCAGTCAATCTACGTCAAGTTCGCGGCGACGGATATCGTCGAACTGGCGCAGCGCTTCGGCCTGCGCGATGCCGAGCAGACCGCGTTCGTGATCTGGACGACGACGCCATGGACGCTGCCGGCCAATCAGGCGATCGCGGCCGGTCCGGACATCGACTACGTGCTGGCCGCGTTCCCCAATGCAGGCCGCATCGTCGTCGCGGCGCAGCTGCTCGACGGCCTTGCGGCATTGCTGAAGGAGGCGCCGAAGGTGCTCGGGACGATTCCCGGTGCGAAGCTGGAGGGATTGAAGGCGCAGCACCCGTTCGCGGGCCGCGAAGTGCCGCTGATTCTCGGCAGCCACGTCACGCTCGACGCCGGTACCGGCCTGGTGCACACCGCACCGGCGCACGGCCAGGAGGACTACGCAGTCGGCCAGCAGTACGGCCTGCCGGTGGACAATCCGGTGGCGAGCACCGGTGTGTTCTTCGACGGCACGCCGGTCGTCGAAGGCCATCACGTGCGCAAGGCCGATGCGCTGATCATCGACGCGCTGATCGCGCGTGGCGCGCTGCTGCAGCACGGGCAGATCACGCACAGCTATCCGCACTGCTGGCGGCACAAGACGCCGCTGATCTTCCGCGCGACGCCGCAGTGGTTCGTGTCGATGGACAAGAACGGCCTGCGCCAGCAGGCGCTCGAGGCGATCGCGCAGACCCAGTGGATTCCGGACTGGGGCGAGAACCGCATCCGCGAGATGGTCGCCGGCCGTCCCGACTGGTGCATCTCGCGGCAGCGCCACTGGGGCGTGCCGCTGGCGCTGTTCGTCGATCGGCAGACCCAGGAAATGCACCCGCAGACCGCCGCGCTGCTGCGCAAGATTGCGGACCGGGTCGAGGCGGAAGGGCTGGAAGCCTGGTTCGGCTCGAAGCCCGAGGACTGGGGCGTCGATGGCCAGCATTACGAGAAGTGCACCGACACGCTGGACGTGTGGTTCGACTCCGGTGTCGTGCACCAGTGTTCGTTCAAGTCGGCGGCGCCGGAGGCGCTGAAGGACGGCTTTGCCCCGCAGGCCGATATCTATCTGGAGGGCTCGGACCAACATCGCGGCTGGTTCCAGTCGTCGCTGCTGACCAGCGTGGCCATGTACGGCCGGGCACCGTACAAGGCGGTGCTGACGCACGGTTTCACCGTGGACGAGCAGGGCCGCAAGATGTCGAAGTCGCTCGGCAACGTCGTCGCGCCGCAGCAGGTGCTCAAGACGCTGGGCGCGGACGTGCTGCGCCTGTGGGTCGCGGCCAGTGACTATTCGGGCGAGATCGCGATCTCCGACAAGCTGCTGGCGCGCATGGCCGATGCCTACCGGCGCATCCGCAACACCGCGCGCTTCCTGCTCGGCAACCTCGACGGCTTCGACCCGCTGCGCGATCGCGTCGGCCCCGAGCAACTGGTCGCGGTCGATGCCTGGGCGATCGCGCAGGCCGCGAAGCTGCAGGACGAGCTGCGCGAGGCCTATGCACGGCGCGAGTTCCACGTCGTCTATCACAAATTGCACAACTACTGCGTGGTCGATCTGGGCGGGCGCTATCTGGACTTGATCAAGGACCGTCTGTACACGATGCCGCGCGCCTCGCTCGGGCGCCGTTCGGCGCAGACCGCGCTGTATCACCTCGCCGAGGGTCTGGTGCGCTGGATCGCGCCGGTCCTGTCGTACACCGCCGACGAGATCTGGCGCATGCTGCCGGGCGAGCGCAGCGAGTCCGTGTTCTCGCAGCGCTGGCATGCGTTCCCGGCGGTCGTTGCCGACGCCCTGGACTGGACGCGGCTGTGCGCGGTGCGCGAAACGGTCAAGAAAGTGCTGGAGGATCTGCGCGTCGCCGGGCAGATCGGCTCCGGCCTCAATGCCGAAGTGAGCCTCTACGCCGACGGCGATGTGGCGGCGGTTTTTCGCAAGGTCGGCGACGAGCTGCGCTTCTGGTTCATCACTTCCGCAGCCGAAGTGCTCGCCGCAGATCGCCGGCCGGCCGATGCCGTCGCGGCGGAGCTGCCGGGCGGCGAGACGGTCTGGGTCGCGGCGCGGCCGCTCGCGCACGCCAGGTGCGAGCGCTGCTGGCATCAGCGCGCGGACGTCGGCAGCCACGCCGCACACCCGACGCTGTGCGGGCGTTGCGTGGACAACGTTGCCGGTGACGGCGAGATCCGGCGCTATCTCTGATGCCTAGGTCGCTGTCGCTCGCGTTCGCCGCCGGGGTGTTCGGCGCGCTGATCAACAGCCTCGCGGTCTGGGCTGCGGGGCGCTACGGGTTGACCGCGGCGCTGGGGGTGGGTATCGCACCGGCGCTGATCCCGGCGTGGCTGTACCCGCGTCTGGTCTGGGGCGGACTGTGGGGATTGCAGTTGCTGCTGCCGCTGCGCGGGCCTGCGGTCATGCTGGGCATCGTGCTGAGCGTCGCGCCCACCTTGTTCCAGCTGCTGTGGATGTTTCCGTTCCACTCCGGGTACGGCTGGCTGGGCCTGGAACTCGGGCTGCTGACACCGGTCCTGGTCTGGATGTTCAATCTGGTCTGGGCCTGGAGCACGCTGGCCTGGCTGCACCTGACGGGGCGGTGATGTCCTTTCACTACAAGAACGTCTATCTGCTGTGGCTCTCGGTGCTCGTGATCCTCGTCGATCAGATCACCAAGCAGCTGGTCGTGCGTCACCTCGACTGGTTCGACGTGATCCCGGTGATCCCGAACCTGAACCTGGTGCACATGAAGAACACCGGCGCGGCATTCTCGATGCTGTCGGAGGCGCCTCCGGCGTTCTTCGTGCTGCTCGGCACGTCGGTGAGCATCGGCATCCTCTGGTGGCTGCGACGCAATCCGCAGGGTCAGACGCTGGTCGCCGCGGCGCTGACGCTGATCATGGGTGGCGCGCTGGGCAACGTGATCGACCGCGTCGCGCGCGGCCACGTCGTCGATTTCATCGATTTCTACGTCGGCAACTGGCACTTCGCCGCGTTCAACGTCGCCGACATGGCCATCTCGCTGGGCACCGGCCTGCTGCTGCTGGACATGATCCTCGACTGGCGGCGCATGCGAGGCGCTGCGGCGAACCTGGGCGGCAAGCGCTGATGGACATCCTGCTCGCCAATCCGCGTGGCTTCTGCGCCGGCGTCGATCGCGCGATCGAGATCGTCGAGCGCGCGCTCGAAGCACTCGGCGCGCCGATCTACGTGCGCCACGAGGTGGTGCACAACCGCTTCGTCGTCGATCGGCTGCGTGCGCAGGGCGCGGTGTTCGTCGAGGAAGTGGACGAGATTCCGGACGGCGCCACCTGCATCTTTTCCGCGCACGGTGTGTCGCAGGCGGTGCGCGAAAAGGCGGCTGCCCGCGGCCTGACGGTGTTCGACGCGACCTGTCCGCTGGTGACCAAGGTGCACATCGAGGTGCAGCGCTATTCACGGGAGGGGCGGGAAGTCGTGCTGATCGGGCATCAGGGGCATCCCGAAGTCGAGGGAACCATGGGTCAGTTCGACGGGCGCCACGGCGGGCGGATCTTCCTGGTCGAGACCCCCGAGGATGTCGAGCGCCTGCCGATCCGCGATCCGGCGCGCATGGCCTATGTCACGCAGACCACGCTGTCGATGGACGACACCGCGCGCGTGATCGACGCGCTGCGCGCGCGTTTTCCGCAGATCCACGGACCGCGCAAGGACGACATCTGCTACGCCACGCAGAACCGGCAGGACGCGGTGAAGGATCTCGCGGGCCGCTGCGACGTCGTGCTCGTCGTCGGTTCGCGCAACAGTTCCAATTCCAACCGTCTGCGCGAGCTCGCCGAGCAGCGCGGTGTCGCCGCTCACCTGATCGACGGTGCCGGCGACATCTGCGCCGAGTGGGTGCAGGGCGCCCACCGTGTCGGCGTGACCGCCGGCGCTTCCGCGCCCGAAGTGCTGGTCCACGACGTCGTCGAGCGTCTGCGGCAATTGGGGGGCAGGCTCGCAACCGAGCTGCCGGGTCGCCCGGAGAACATCGTGTTCTCGCTGCCGCCGGCGCTGCGGCGGGCGATGCACCAGGCGCGCCACCCTGGCCGATCGGCTGATCCCGGAGCGACGGAAACCTAGCCATCCGGCCAAGTTACACGGCGCCGGTCGCTCGCTACCGTGTTCTCGCCGCGCTGCGCGGACTAAGGGAACGGGGAGGGGGCGATGGTTGCGACGAAGGGTTTCACGTTGATCGAGCTGCTGATCGTGCTGGCCATCGGCGCCGTGCTGACGGGGGTCGCGGTGCCGTCGGTGACCGGCATGCTGCGCCAGCACCGGCTGACGGCGGCGCACAACGAACTGCTGACCTCGCTGTACCTGCTGCGCAGCGAGGCCGCCAAGCGCAACCGCATCGTCAAGATGTGCCGGATCTCGAATCCGCGGGCGCCGCAGTGCGACACGTCTGCCGGCCGTGGCTGGGACGCTGGTTGGGCGATCTGGGTGGACACCGACAACGACAACCGGATCGGCGCCGGTGAAACCCTGGTCAGCGTCCATCCAGCGTTCGGCCATGGCCTGCGCCTGACCGGCAATGGCTCGCTGGTGAACCGCATCGCCTATCTGCCGACCGGCGCGCCCTCGGGCTTCAACAACGGCACCTTCACCGTCTGCACACGGGGCCGGGCGGACAAGCGCCAGATCGTCCTGTCGAGTGCCGGGCGCATCCGCACGCAGCGCGCCAGCGGCGTCTGCCCGTAACCGCCACAAAGTCCCTATCCCGGTCGCGCTGCTGACACACATTCGGGTGCGCAAACAATGAAGTAGATGTGATAGCCTCGAAACGCCGTCAACATCGTCGCAGCGATTCGGGGGAATCACATGGATGTGGGGCTGTCGCCGTTGCGTGAGGAGGCCGGGCCGTCGGTCCGGACCACGGAGCCGCTCGTCGGTTTGCGGCGGTTTCCGACGCCGCCGCTCGCCCAACCTTCGGCCATGGAGCGCGCGAAGGGATTCACGCTGATCGAGTTGATGATCGTGGTGGCGGTGATCGGCATCCTCGCGGCGATCGCGCTGCCGTCGTACCAGTACGCCGTCCGCAAGGGCAACCGCGGTGACGCACAGGCGTTCATGCTCGACATCGCCCAGCGCGAGCAGCAGATCTACACCGACGCCCGCGCCTACCGGGCGGTGACCGGTAACGGCGATTTCGGCACGATCAACATGACGGTGCCGCAGCGCCTGTCCACCTATTACGACTTCACGGTCGCGGTCGCCGGGCCGCCGCCCGCGTTCACGATCACCGCGACGCCCAAGGGCCGGCAGGTGCCGGACGGCAGCCTGACGATGGACAGCGCCGGCAACAAGACGCCCGCGGACAAGTGGTGAGGAGGCCGGACGTGCAACGACGTCTGTCCGCGTTGCGCCGGCGAGTTTGCGGGTTCACGCTGATCGAGCTGCTGGTCGTCATCGCCGTCGTCGCGGTGTTGACGGTGATCGCCGTGCCGTCGTTTACGCAGATGATCGCCGCCAACCGTGTCCGCGGTTCGGCCCAGGATCTCTATTCGGCGCTGTTGAAAGCCCGCGCCGAGGCGCTCAAGCGCAACACGACGATCACGCTGCGCCGGGTCGGCACCTGGTCCGCCGGCTGGGAGATCGTGGACGAGGCGCCGGATCCCGATCTCGTCCTCGAGCGCGGCGGCCCGGCGCGGCGGGTGACGCTCACTGAAGCCAATGGCCTGAACAGCGTCCAGTACCTGAGCTCGGGCCGGGCAACGGCCGCGCTGGACATGCGCATCGAGGACGCCGGCGGCAAGACCGCGGATCGCTGCGTGCGCATCGACCTGTCCGGCATGCCCAAGGCGGGCGAGTGCTGAGCGCGGAGAGCCTGGATATGAGATGCCGACGTTTCGCGCGCTGTCGCGGCTTTTCGATGCTGGAAGTGCTGATCACCCTGGTGATCCTGTCGTTCGGCCTGCTCGGCCTGATCAACCTGCAGATCAAGCTGCAGCTCAACGAGGTGGAGTCCTACCAGCGCGGCCAGGCGCTGGTGCTGCTCGAAGACATGGCGAGCCGGATGCGGGTCCACTCGCTGCGCTGTCAGGGCGCCGACTGCACGGTCGAGGTCAACCGGCTGGCCCTCTACGGCACCGGCTCCGCTTACCTCGGCGTCGGCAGCACCGTGAATTGCGGCGGCATCGACGACGCGCAGGTCTCCGGCGACTGCAGCAGCTGGGATGCCCTGCTCAAGGGTGCGGCGATCCAGCAGTCCGGCACCGGCCTGGGTGCGATGACCGGCGCACGCGGCTGCATCGAGCAGCTCGCGCCCGGCAATCCGGCCAACGGTTCCTGCGAGCCGGCGCTGTACCGGGTGTCGCTGGCCTGGCAGGGCCTGCAGGAAAGTGCGGTGCCGGAACTGAGCTGCGGCGAGGGCCTGTACGGCGCCAAGGAGGGCTATCGCCGCGTCATCTCCACGCTGGTCCAGATCGGGACACCCGCATGCCTGCCGCCGTCGTGACCCCGCTGCTGCGCCTGAACCGCCACCGCTCGACCGGCCTGACGCTGATCGAGCTGATGATCGCGATCACCGTCGCGCTGGTGCTGCTCGCCGCGCTGGCGGCGATGTATGGGTCGAGCATCAAGGCGCGCAACCAGATCGAGCGCATCAACCGCCAGACCGAGAACGGCCGTTACGCGATCCAGCTACTGCGCGACGATATCCAGCTCGCCGGCTTCTTCGGCGAGTACAACATGCGCGACCGCAGCCCCGGCGTGCCGGCGGCGCTGCCGGATGTCTGCGTGACGCACCTGACCACGACCCTGCCCGCCGACAACGTGGCGACGGCCGACCTCAACGGCGACACGGCGATCAACGGCCTCGACTACCTGACCGCGGTGATGGCGCTGCAGGTGCAGGGCTTCGACGACGTCGATCCGTCCAGCCTGCCGGTCTGCCTGAGCGGCGCCGACGTGCGCGCGGGCACCGACATCATCGTCGTGCGGCGCGTGCTGACCTGCCGCGCCGGCATCGATCCCAACTGCGGCTTCACGGCGAACGCGCCGTATCTGCAGGCCTCGCAGTGCAACGACCAGATCAACCAGATGGTCGCCGCCGGCCAGATGCCGATGCGGCTGCGCGCCAACGCCAATACCACGGCGTTCAACCTGATGGACATCAACTGCGTGTCCGGCACGGTCACACCGATCCGTCGCTACGTGACGCACATCTATTTCGTCGCCAACAACAACCTCGCCAACGATGGCGTCCCGACCCTCAAGCGGCGCGAACTGACCAGCACCGGTTTCACGACCACCGCGCTGGTCGAAGGCATCGAGGACCTGCAGTTCGAATACGGCATCGACAACACCGGCACCGGCGGCAATCCGGACGGCACGCCGGACGTCTATCTCGACGACCCGGCCGACGACACCGTGTCGCCGAGCGTGCAGGCCGCCTGGGCCAATGTGACGGCCGTGCGCACGCACCTGCTGTCGCGCAGCACCGAGGAGCGCAGGGACTACGTGGACGCCAACAGCTACACGCTCGGCACCAAGACCATCGCCGCGCCGGGGGACCACCACACGCGCCAGGTCTTCCAGACGGTCGTGCAACTGCACAACATCACGGGGCGACGCCAGTGAAACAGTCCGCAAACCTAACCTCGTCGGCCCGCGAGCGCGGCATGTCGCTGGTGGTCGCGCTGATCATGCTGCTGATGATGACGGTGACGGCGCTCATGCTGTTCCGCATGAGCAACACCGGCACGCAGATCGTCGGCAACATGCAGTTCCGCAACGAGGCGCTGGCCAGCGCCGACGCCGCGATCCAGGAAGTGCTGAGCACGACGCGCATGTTCGAGACGCCCAACCTGCTGTTCCTGCAGGACTGTGGCGGCAGCTTCAACCGGCGCTGCTTCGACCTCAACGGCGATCAGCAGGACGACGTCCAGGTGGACGTCGCACCGCCGAGCTGCGTGCAGGTCGATATCATCCCCAATGCCAGCCTCAACCTGTCGCGTCCGAACGAGGCCGACTGCGCGGTCGGCGTGGCCCAGACCTTCGGCATGGAAGGGGCCGTTGCCGGCAATTCCCTGTGCGCGAACACGCTCTGGGAGGTCCGCGCCACCGCCAGCGACGCGGGTGCGTCGCAGGCGACCGGTGCGCGGATGACGGTGGTGCAGGGCGTTGGTGTGCAGGTCAAGACCGGAGTCGCGGTGGCGTTCTGCGCCGGAACGTCGGCGCCGTAGTGCGGAGCACGAGCCAGGAGCAGTCATCATGTCCAGCAACAAGACCCGTTTCGTCACGTTTGCCCTGAGCTGCGTGCTCGCGCTGGCCACCTTCAACGCGGTCAGCGAGGACATCGACATCTTCTCGGTCGATGAGGACAACACCGTCGACAATCCCAATGTCCTGATCATTCTCGACAACAGCGCCAACTGGTCCCGGCAGGCGCAGCAATGGCCCGGCGGCCTGACCCAGGGTCAGTCCGAGGTGCGTGCGATCAAGAACGTGATCAACCAGCTGCCCGACGGCAAGGTCAACGTCGGCCTGATGATGTACTCAACCGGCGGCGCTTCCGCCGACCGCGACGGCGGTTACGTGCGCTTCCACATCCGCACGATGAATGGCACCAACAAGGCGACCCTGGCCAGTCACCTCGACACGATCTTCAACAACATCAACAGTACCGACGAGAAGCGCGATTCAAGCAATCCGTTTGGTGATCTATTCTGGGACGCCTACAACTACCTGTCCGGCGGCTTCCAGTCGCACAACGGCGCTGGCACGCCGGCGTCGCGCGCCGACAGCGCCGCCTACAGCACCCAGTACAGCCGCTTCCGATCGCCGCTGACCGCGCTCGACGGCTGCCGGCGCACCATCATCATCTTCATCGGCAACAACCGCCAGAACGGGCCATACGGCGACAGCGCGGCCAACGTCAGCGCACTGTCCACGGCCGGCGGCAACACCGCGCAGATCCCCTGGCCGAACTACACGGTGCAGTCCACGCCAGCGACGGATGATCTCGGCTACAGCACGGCCTGCTACAACTCCGTGGCCGCGTGCAGCAGCGCGGAGGACACCGCGGCCTGTCGCGACAAGGGCTATACCAGCTGCTCGTGCAGTTCCACCAGCCCGATCAGCTGCGGCGGCGAGGCGACCAGCAAGTTCACCGTATTCGGGGTCAACACCACCGAAACCGTCACCACGGTGTCGAACACCAGTTCCAGTGAGACTGTCAGCCTGGGCCCGGTCCAGTCGTGCAAGAACGCCCAGCAGGCCGGCAACCTGCCGGCGGTGAGCTGCCCGGCGAGCAGCAGCAGCGTCACGCAGAGCGGCTCGACGCGCACGACGACGACGACCAGCTACTCGAACTGCGGCTACGTCAACATCGGCTCCAGCGGTTGCCAGGGTGGCAAGTCCAACTACGAGCCGCGTGGCACCAAGACCACGCAGACCCTGGTCGAGAACGTGACGACGACGACGACGCGCACCAATCTGGGCGAGACCGGTGCCTGTTACACCAGCGCCTCGACCTGCTCCACCGCCGGTTTCAACTGCGCGGCCTACAACGGCGGCTGCGTCTGCGACGTACCCACCAACACCAGTGGCTGCTCGGCCGCCAGCACCGGCAACAAGTACAAGGTGCAGGGCAATTACACGCAGACCGTGGCCACTGCGGTGCCGGGCAGCAGCCGCACGCCGCCGACGCAGGCCGGCAAGAACTTCATGATGGACGAGTGGGCGAAGTTCCTGCGTCAGGTCGGCGTGCCGCTGCCGGGCACGAACCCGGTGGTGCGCGCGCAGGTGACGACCTACACCATCGACGTGTTCAACGCCCAGCAGGACGCGGACTCGTCGTCTCTGCTGTTCACGGCCGCCCAGCCCAACGTCGGTGGCGGACGCTACTACCAGGCCAAGAACGAGAACCAGATCCAGACGGCCCTGGGCGAGATCTTCGCCGAGGTGCAGGCGGTGAACACGGCCTTCGCGTCGGCGAGCCTGCCGGTGAGCGCGACCAATCGCGCGCAGAACGAGAATCAGGTGTTCATCGGCCTGTTCCGTCCGGACCGGGTGAAGAAGCCGCGCTGGTTCGGAAATCTCAAGCGCTTCCAGATCGTCGCCAGCGGCAACGAGCTGCTGCTCGGCGACAAGGACGGCCGGCCGGCGATCAACAACCTGACCGGCTTCCTGTCCGACTGCTCGGCCAGCTACTGGACCACCGATTCCGGCAATTACTGGCTGACGGTCGGCACCGACGACCCCCCCGCCGTCGGCCTGTGCACGACCAGCGGCACCAGCGCCCACTCCGACCTGCCGGACGGGCCCTTCGTCGAGAAGGGCGCGGTCGCCGAAGTGCTGCGGCGCGGCAACAACCGGACGCCGGCCAGCGACGGCAGCGGCAATTTCCTGCTCAACCGCAGCGTCAAGACGCGCACGAGTTCCGCCGGGTCCGCGCTGGTGGCCTTCAACAGCACCAACGCCGCGTCGGTGGACAGCATCACGCTCGACTACACGCTCGGCAAGGACGTCGGCGACGACGACGGCGACGGCAATCTCACCGAGCCGCGTTCGACCATCCACGGCGACGTGGTCCACTCGCGGCCGCTGCCGGTGAACTACGGCGGCAGCACCGGCGTCGTCGTCTATTACGGCGCCAACGACGGCGCGCTGCGTGCGGTCAAGGCCGAGACCGGCGAGGAACTGTGGTCCTTCATCGCCCCCGAGCATTTCGGCAAGCTCGCGCGCCTGAAGGACAACACGCCGCTGATCAAGTACCCCGGCGACACCGGCGGTGCGCGCAAGGAGTATTTCTTCGACGGCTCCTTCGGCCTGCTGCAGAAGCTCGACAACTCGGCCGTGTGGATCTTCCCCAGCATGCGCCGCGGCGGCCGCAAGGTGTACGCGCTGGACGTGACCAATCCCGCCAGCCCGATCTACAAGTGGAGCAAGGGTTGCCCGAATCTCGACAACGACACCGGCTGCGACACCGGCAGCGGCGGCGATTTCAGCGGCATCGGCCAGACCTGGTCGCAGCCGGCGCCGGCCTTCGTCGCCAACTACGACAGGGACGGTGACCCCGGCACCGACAACGCCGGCCAGTCGCCGCTGGTGGTCTTCGGCGGCGGCTACGACGGCTGCGAGGATCTCGATCAGGCCAATCTCGCCACCGCCTGCACCGCGGCCAAGGGCCGGCGGGTCTATGTCGTCGATGCCGACGACGGCAAGTTGATCCAGAGCTTCACCACCGAGCGCAGCGTCGCCGCCGACATCGCTCTCGTGGATATCAACTTCGACAGCAAGGTCGATTACGGCTATGCCGTCGATACCGGCGGCGCGGTCTATCGCATCGACTTCACGCTGTTGCCGTGGTCGATGACCAAGGTCGCCTCGACGACCGGCGACGGCCGCAAGTTCCTGTTCGCGCCGGCGCTGCTGCAGACGCGCACCGAGGATGGCGAGCCGGTGATTTACGTCGCCGTGGGCAGCGGCGACCGCGAGCACCCGCTGCGCAGCGACTACCCCTACGCCGATCCGATCGTCAACCGCTTCTACGTGTTCAAGGACTATCCGGCGCAGAGCCTGTCGCTGCTGGACCTCGACGGCAACGATATGCTGGACAAGAGCACGCCCGACGGCGCGGACCAGTGCGACAGCACCAAGGTCCTGCCGGACACCGACAAGCGCGGCTGGTACATCGACCTGGTGGACTACGGCCGCGGCGAGCAGACCGTGACCTCGGCGGCCATCGCCGGCGGCCAGGTGTTCTTCAGCACCAACCGCGCCGAGCCGCCCAACGAGGAAGTCGCCGCCTGCACCAGCTCGCTCGGCGAAGCGCGCGGCTATGTGCTCGACATCGTCTCGGGCCTGGGCCGGCTCGGTCCGCAAGGGGCCTGCGGCGAACGCTCGTCGGCCTTCGCCGGCGGCGGCCTGCCGCCCAGCCCGGTGATCGCGACGGTGCCGGTGGAGGGCCATGGCGTGCAGACCGTCTGCATCGGCTGCGGCGGCCGCGATTCGCCGCTGGACACCGGCGAAATCAAGACCAACATCCCGTCGATCCGCCGGCCGATCTACTGGTACACCAGCGGCGACACGGAGTGATCCGTCGTCGAGCCCCACGTCAACGAATAAACCCGCATCACTGCGGGTTTATTCGTACGGGCCTGGTGCCGGGAACAGGAATCGAAGCTGCGACCTCCCCCGAGATTGACGAAACGAGTCGGTCGCTCCTGCGACTGACGCGCTGTCGTCACACCACGTGATGGTGCCGGGAACAGGAATCGAACCTGCGACCTACTGATTACGAATCAGTCGCTCTACCGACTGAGCTATCCCGGCAAGGGGCGCGAATTATAGGGGGCATCCACGGGCGCGACAATTCGATGGCGGAGAGGGAGGGATTCGAACCCCCGGAACCTCGCGGTTCGGCGGTTTTCAAGACCGCTGCAATCGACCGCTCTGCCACCTCTCCGCGGGCGTACGATTCTATCCGAGTCGCTGCGGCGTGGCTGACCAGGCGGCGCCTTTCCGTTAAAATTCAGCTCCCTCCGCCGGCATGGGCCGGCGCTCAAGACGAGATCAGCGGAGTCAGATACCCATGAACGAGCAGGTGTTGAACGCAACCGCCAGGGCCATGGTGGCCGACGGGCGCGGCCTTCTGGCCGCCGACGAGAGCACGGGCACGATCGAGAAGCGCTTCAAGACCATCGGTGTCGAGAACTCCGAGGCCAACCGCCGTGCGTACCGCGACATGCTGTTCACGACGCCGGGCTTCGAGCAGCACACCAGCGGCGTGATCCTGTTCGAGGAGACGCTGTTCCAGTCGGGTCTGGACGGCACGCCGTTTCCGAAGCTGCTCGAATCCAAGGGCGTCATCCCGGGCATCAAGGTGGACAAGGGCACCAAGCCGCTGGCCGGCGCGCCGAACGAGGTGATCACCGAAGGTCTCGATGGTCTGCGTGACCGCCTGGCCAAGTACAAGGAGGCCGGCGCGCGCTTCGCCAAGTGGCGCGCGGTGATCACGATCGGTGATGGCATTCCGAGCGATTACTGCATCCACACCAACGCGCACGCGCTGGCGCGCTACGCCGCGCTGTGCCAGGAAGCCGACATCGTGCCGATCGTCGAGCCGGAGGTGCTGATGGATGCCGACAACACGCTCGAAGTCTGCGAGGCGGTGACCAACCGCACGCTCGCAGCGGTGTTCGACGAACTCGGCCGCCAGCGCGTCCTGCTCGAAGGCATGGTGCTCAAGCCGAACATGGTCGTGTCCGGCAAGAAGTGCCCGGTGCAGGCCGATATCCGCACCGTTGCCACGGCGACGCTGCGCACGCTCAAGCGCCATGTGCCGGCGGCGGTGCCGGGCATCGCCTTCCTGTCGGGCGGACAGTCCGATCTCGACGCCACCGCGCATCTGGACGCGATGAACCGGATGGGCCCGCATCCGTGGAAGCTGACCTTCTCCTACGGCCGTGCGCTGCAGGCCGCCGCGCTCAAGGCCTGGGGCGGTGCGAATGTCGAGGCCGGCAAGAAGGCGCACCTGCACCGTTCGAAGATGAACGGACTCGCCGCGCTGGGGCAGTGGGACGCCAAGCTGGAAAAGGCGGCGTAAGGCGCATCCTGCGCCAGTCGGGGCCGTTCGGCGGGACGAGGGTTCACCGGACTCTCGTCCGATCCGCCTCACTGGCCCCGACTTTCGATACAGGCACTCGCAGATGCTGGCTGTGCAGTACGATCGTTACGGTGGTCCTGAGGTCGTCGAAGTCCGCGAGGTCGCTCCGCCGGTCGCCGGGCCGGGCCAGATCCTGGTCCGCGTCGAGGCGGCGGCGCTCAATCCCAAGGACGTGCTGACGCGCGCCGGCAAGTTCGCATCGCTCGCCGGACGGCACTTCCCCAAGGGGCTGGGCTACGACTACGCCGGCGCCGTCGCCGCACTCGGTCCGGGCGTCGCCGGCGTGCGCGTCGGCGATCCGGTGTTCGGCATGCTGTCGGGCTGGCGCGGCTGTGCGCTGGCGCAGTCCGTGGCGGTCGGCGCCGACGAGTGGGCGCCGCGGCCAGCGGGCTTGCGTGCGACCGAAGCGGCGGCGCTGCCGCTGGTGGCACAGACCGCGCTGCAGGCGCTGCGCGACCTGGGGCGAGTCGGGCCCGGCAGTTCGGTGGCGATCCACGGCGCGTCCGGCGGCGTCGGCACGGTGGCCGTGCAGATTGCCAAGGCGCTCGGTGCGCGCGTGACGGCGCTGTGTGGCGCCGGCTCATTCGAACTGGTGCGCAGCCTCGGTGCGGACGCGGTGCATGATTACCGGCAAACCCCGCCATCCGTGCTGCCGGAGCACTTCGACTGCTTCTTTGATGCCTTCGGCAACCAGTCGTACTGGCGTCTGCGTCCGCGGCTCAAGGCGCGTGGCACGTATGTCACGACGGTTCCCAGCGTCGCCAACCTGTGCGACCACGCGCTCACGCAAGTCTGGCCTGGACGCACCGCGCGGCTGGTCGTGGTGCGCACGCGGCGCGCCGATCTGGAGCAGATCGCGCGCTGGGTCGAGGCTGGCGCGCTCCGGCCGGTCATCGCGCAGGTGTTGCCGCTCGCGCAGGTCCGCGCAGCACAGGACGCGCAGCAGAGCCGGCACACGCACGGCAAGATCGTGCTGACGATCCCTTAGACCGCGCGCTGCAGCAGTGCCAGCACGCGGCGCTCGGCCCAACTCTGCAGGCGCAGGTTCTCGATGAAGCCGCAGTGCCCGCCGTGCGCGGTGACTTCGAGATGGCGCAGGGAGCCGCCCGGCGAGAGTCCGCGGAAATCCTGCAGCGGGATCACCGGATCGTCGGCGGCGGTGATGATCGCCAGCGGCGACGGCGCCCCGACGATCTGCTCGTGCGTCAGCGTGTATGCGGCCAGATACGGCTCCATCGCGCCGTACTCGGTCTGTTCTTCGGCGAAGCGCGCGGTGATGTCGAGCAGCCGGTTCATCTGCAGGTAGCGGTCGGCCTGCGCCGCGTATTCCGGCCAGGCCGCGGCCTTGGCGCGCACGGTCTTGCGCCACTTGTTCATGAAGTACCAGCGGAACAGCGCTGGGCCGTCGTCGATCGCGGCGATCGTCGCGCGCGGATTGATCGATGGGCAGATACCGATGGTCAGACGGGGCACGACGCCCGCGGCCGGGCCGTGGATGCCGACGCGCAGCGCGAAGTTGCCCCCCAGCGAGAAGCCGATGACGAACAAGGGACGCGCCGCAGCGAATGCCTGCACGGCGCGGATCGCGCCGAGCACCTCGCCGATCCGCGCCGAGTGGAACACCTCGCGGTTGAGGTGATGCGTGCCGCCGTGGTCACGCAGGTTGAGGCGGAACACGTCGTAGCCGGCGCCGTACAGCGCGCAGGCCATCGAGTAGAGGTAGGTCGAGTCGTGGCAGCCCTCCCAGCCGTGGATCAGCACGGCGAGGCCGCGCGGCGTCCGGTCTGCCTGCTGCGAGTGATATCCGGTCAGGCGCACGCCGTCGCCGGCGTCGAGCATGTGGTGCTGCGCGACCGCCTCCATGCGGCTGCCGGCGGCGAGCCACCGGCGCCGGCGCGGTGACTTGGTCGCCAGGATCGACTGGATCTGCGCGTGGCGGATCAGTCGCGGGGGCCGGAATTCGGGTGCGGTGATCACAGCAGCCGGTCGAGGATGCGCTCGTAGATGGCGGACAGGCGCGGCAGGTCGGCGACGTTCACATGCTCGTTGACCTTGTGGATGCTGTCGTTGACCGGCCCGATCTCCACGGTCTGCGCGCCCCACGGCGCGAGGAAGCGCGCATCGGAGGTGCCGCCACCGGTGAACAGGCTCGGCGTCAGGCCGGTGACCTCCTGGATGCTGGCCTGCGCGGCCTCGATCAGCGCGCCGTTGCCGGTGAGGAAGGGTTCGCCCGACAGCCACCAGTCCGCTTCGTAGCGCAGGCCGTGGCGGTCGAGGATCTCCGTGACCCGTGCCTTGAGTCCCTCCGCGGTCGATTCGGTGCAGAAGCGGAAATTGAACACCAGGTCGGCATGGCCCGGGATCACGTTGTTGGCGCCGGTGCCACTGTGCAGGTTGGACACCTGGAACGAGGTCGGCGGGAAGTGCGCGTTGCCCGCGTCCCAGTGCGTCGCGCACAGTTCCGCCAGCGCCGGTGCCAGGCGATGGATCGGGTTGTCGGCCTTGTCGGGGTAGGCGACATGCCCCTGCCGGCCGAGCACCCTGAGGTTACAGCCCAGCGAGCCGCGCCGGCCGATGGTGATGCGGTCGCCCAGTCGGTGCGCAGCGGTGGCTTCGCCGACGATGGCGTAGTCGGGCCGGATGCCGCGCTGCCTGAGCACCTCGACGGCGTGGCGCGTGCCGTGGCGCGCGGCGCCTTCCTCGTCGCTGGTGATCAGGTAGGCGAGCGTGCCCTTGAGCGGGCGCCGGGCGACGAGGCGCTCGGTGGCGCAGACCATCGCGGCGAGGCCGGATTTCATGTCGGCAGCGCCGCGGCCGTAGAGCACGCCGTCGCGGATCGTCGGCACGAACGGATCGGTCGCCCACTGTTCGCGCGGGCCGGGCGGCACGACGTCGGTGTGACCGGCCAGGATCATCAGCGGGCCGCCGCTGCCGAGCGTCGCCCACAGATTGGTGACGCCGCCGGCGTTCAGGTATTCGATGGTGAAACCCAGAGGCTGCAGGCGCTGCGCGATCAACTCGCAGCAGCCGGCGTCGTCCGGCGTCAGCGAACGCCGCTCGATCAGTCGTTGCGTCAGGTCGAGAACGGAATCGCTGTCCCCGATTCCCGATTCCCGATTCCCGATTCGCGGCTTCATAAATCCCGCAGCAGCGCGTTGATGCCAACCTTCCTGCGGGTCTTCTCGTCCACGCGCTTGACGATCACCGCGCAGCTCAGGTTGTAGCGGCCGCCATCCCTGGGTAGAGAACCGGCGACGACGACCGCGCCAGCGGGCACCCGGCCGTAGCCGATCTGGCCGGATTCGCGGTCATAGATCGGCGTCGATTGGCCGATGAATACGCCCATCGAGATCACCGCGCCCTTCTCGACGACGACGCCCTCGACGATCTCCGAACGCGCGCCGATGAAGCAGTCGTCCTCGATGATGGTCGGGCTGGCCTGCAGCGGTTCGAGCACGCCGCCGATGCCGACGCCGCCGGAGAGGTGGCAGTTCGCACCGATCTGCGCGCAGGAGCCGACCGTGGCCCAGGTATCGACCATGGTGCCGCTGCCGACGTACGCGCCGATGTTGACGTAGGACGGCATCAGGATCGCGCCGGGCGCGATGTAGGCGCCCTTGCGCACCGCGGCCGGGGGCACGACGCGCGCGCTCTGCGCCTTGAACCGGGCTTCGGTCCAGCCGGCGTACTTGAGCGGCACCTTGTCGTAGCCGGACAGCGCGCCCATTTCGATCGGCGCGTTGTCGTGCAGGCGGAAGTACAGCAGCACGGCCTTCTTCAGCCATTCGTTGACGGTCCAGCCGTCCGCAGCCGGCTCGGCGACGCGCGCCGTGCCGCTGTCGAGCAGTTCGATCGCCTCGGCGACGGCAGTGCGCAGCGCGGCGTCGGCACGGTTGAGCGTGTCGCGGCCTTCCCAGGCCGACTCGATCGTGGTTCGCAGCTTGTTCGTGGTCATGGGGGTCGGGGGGTGGGGTGATGGCGTCAGCCCGCGTCGCGGCGGTCGAGCGTGCGCACGAGGACTTCGCGCAGGTCCTCGATGGCCTTCTCGTCGGTGAGCGGGCGGTGCATGCGGTCGGTGATGTAGAACACGTCCTCGGCGCGTTCGCCGATGGTCTGGATCTTGGCGGCGTTGAGCAGGATGCCGCGCTTCTGGAACACGCGGCCGATCAGCGACAGCAGGCCCGGCTGGTCGGCCGTCACCAGCTCCAGCAGCGTGCGTTTGCGCGTCGGGTCCTGGCTGAAGTACAGCTGCGTCGGTGTATCGAAATGCCTGAGGCGTTGCGGCAGGCGCCGGTTGACGTCGATCGTCGAGACTTCCGGATCGCTGAGTACCTTGCGCAGGGCATCGCGGATCTCGCCGGTGCGCATCGGCGCGGTGATCGGCGTATTGTCGCTCTCGATGACCACGTAGGAATCGAGCACGAAGCCGTCGTCCGTGGTGTGCAGGCGCGCGTCGAGGATGTTCAGGCCCAGGCGCGCGAGCAGGCCGGTGGACAGGCCGAACAGGTGGTCGCGGTCGCGCGTGTAGACGAAGACCGTCGTGCCGCGCTCATCGACGTTCTCGACCAGCACGATGGGCAGCTGGTTCTCGGTGGCGTTGGCGATCGCCGGCAGCTGCCAGGCCAGTTCCTCTGGCGTGTGGCGCAGGAAGTAGTCGCGGTCGAAGCGCGTCCACACGGCTTCGGCGACGTTCGGATCGACGCCGCGTGCGGTCAGCAACGACAGCGCGCGGCCGCGCGTCTCCCGCGCACGCTCCTGTTCGAGCGAGGACGGGTCGATGCCGCCTTCGAGGATGCGGATGCTCTGCCGGTACAGATCCTTGAGCAGCGACTCGCGCCAGGAGTTCCACAGCGCCGGATTGGTGCCGCGGATGTCGGCGCAGGTCAGCAGGAACAGGTAGTCCAGGCGTGTGCGGTCGCCGACCTTGCGGGCGAACTCGGTGACGACGCGCGCGTCGCTGATGTCCTGCTTCTGCGCGGTCAGCGACATCAGCAGGTGGTTCTGCACCAGCCAGGCGACGAGGTCCGCGTCGGCGTGCGACAGGCCGTGTGTCAGGCAGAACTGCGCGGCTTCCGACGCGCCGATGTCGGAATGATCGCCGCCGCGTCCCTTGGCCATGTCGTGCCAGAACGCGGCGAGGTACAGCAGTTCCGGCTTGGCGAGGCGGTCCATGACCTCGCTGCAGTACGGCAGCTCGTGACGGAAGCGCGGCATCGCGAAGCGGCGCGCGTTGCGCAGCACATACAGGATGTGCTCATCGACGGTGAGCGTGTGGAACAGGTCGTACTGCATGAGGCCGACGATGCGGCCGAACTCCGGCACGTAGCGGCCGAGCACGCCGTAGCGGTTCATGCGGCGCAGGTTGCGCGTCAGCCCGCGGCCCTCGCGGAACATCTCCATGAACAGCGCGCGCGCCTTGACCGAGGTGCGCACCTCGTCGGTCAGCAGGCGGCCGTCGCGCAGGATCATGCGCAGGGTCTGTGCGCGGATGCCCTCGATCCTCGGGTGCTGCTGCAGCAGCAGGAAGACTTCGAGCAGCGCCCAGGGTTGCTTGCGGAAGACGTCGTCGTCGCGCGCCTCGATGTAGCCGTGGCGCACCTGGAAGCGCGGATTGAGTGGCTCGGGCGCGCCGGCGTCCGGGTAGAGGATCGCCTCCTCGAACAGCTGCAGCAGCATGTCGTTGAGGCAGGACAGCGACTTGATCGTGCGGTAGTACAGCTGCATGAACTGCTCGACCGCCTTGTTGGTGTCGGTGTCCACGTAGCCGAACAGCTGCGCGACGCGCACCTGGCTGTCGAACAGCAGGCGGTCCTCGCGGCGGCCGCTGATCATGTGCAGCGCGAAGCGCACGCGCCACAGGAAATCCTGTCCGGCGAACAGCTCGTCGCACTCCTGCTTGGTCAGGAAGCCGCGCTCGCGCAGCTCGGTCAGTGTCTGTGCGCCGAAATGACGCTTGGTGACCCAGCCGATGGTGTGGATGTCGCGCAGGCCGCCGGGGCTTTCCTTGACGTTGGGTTCGAGCTTGTAGCCTGTGTCGTCGAACTTGCGGTAGCGCGCGGCCTGCTCGGCCTTCTTCGCCTCGAAGAATTCGCGCACCGGCCAGACCCGGTCCGGCGTCAGCGCCTGCTGCATCTGCCGGAACAGCCGCTCGTCGCCGTCGAGCAGGCGCGCCTCGAGCAGGTTGGTCATCACGGTGATGTCCTTGCCGGCTTCGGCGACGCAGTCGGTGACGGTGCGCGCGCTCTGGCCGACTTCCAGGCCGATGTCCCAGGAGAACGCGGTCAGGGCCTCCAGCGCCTTGCGATGCGCCTCCAGCGCGTCGCCGCTGTACAGGAGCAGGATATCGATGTCGGAATGCGGCAGCAGTTCGCCGCGTCCGTAGCCGCCGACCGCGACCAGCGCGAGGCCCTCGGTGACATCCGGCAGGAACTTGTGCCAGGCCGCGCGCAGCACTTCATCGACCAGATGCGAGCGCGCGTGGACCAGCGAGTCGGCCGGCATGCCCTCGCCGAACAGGCTGTAGAGGCGGTCGCGGCCCCAGCGCAGCGTGTCGCGGAACGCCGCGATCGCATAGCCGCCCTGGGCCAGCCGCGAACGGATGCGCGGCGCGCTGAAGATGGTGGCGGCCTCTTCCTCGGCGAGATCGAATTCAGCGCCCAAGATAAACCTCGTCGCGTAGCGACGCTCGCGTCCCTCGCCCGCGCAGCGGGAGAGGGGGGGACCATTTGCGGAGCAAATGGTGGGGTGAGGGCCACGCGCGCATTACCGCTGATTATATTTCGTCTTCGCGCAGTGTCAGGATTTCGTAGCCGGTCGCGGTGACCAGGACCGTATGCTCCCACTGTGCCGACAGCGAGTGGTCCTTCGTGACCACGGTCCAGCCGTCCGGCAGCAGCTTCACCTCCGGACGACCGGCGTTGACCATCGGTTCGATGGTAAAGGTCATGCCGGCCTGCAGTTCGAGGCCGGTGCCGGGGCGGCCGTAGTGCAGCACCTGCGGGTCCTCGTGGAAGACGCGGCCGATGCCATGCCCGCAGTACTCGCGCACGATCGAGAAGCCGCGCTGTTCGACATAACGCTGGATCGCGTGGCCGATGTCGCCCAGGCGCGTGCCCGGACGCACGACGCGGATGCCCTCGAACATCGCCTCGCGCGTGGCCTCGGTGAGCCGCCGCGCGAGGATGCTCGGTTCGCCGACGTAGAACATGCGGCTGGTGTCGCCGTGGAAGCCGTCCTTGATCACGGTGACGTCGATGTTGATGACGTCGCCCTTCTTGAGCACCTTGGGGCCGGGGATGCCGTGGCAGACGACGTGGTTGACCGAGGTGCAGATCGACTTGGGGAAGGCGGGGCGACCGGGCGCGGCGCCGTAGTTCAGCGGCGCCGGGATGCAGCCGAGGTCCTTGACGATGTAGTCGTGGCAGATGCGGTTGAGTTCGTCGGTGCTGACGCCGGCCTTCACGTGAGGCTCGATCATCGTCAGCACGCGGCCGGCGGCGACGCCGGCTTCCCGCATCTTCTGCTGCTCGTCCGGGGTCTTGATGGTGACGGTCATGCGTGGCGGACGCCTGCGCCCGCAAACTCGTTGTTTTGAAAGGGGCGCTATGGTATAAAGCGCGCCCTTCAAAGGCAATGCGCAAGGCCGGAACGGCCCCGCAGCGACTTTGAAAATCCATCCGCGCCCATCCAGGGTGCGTCTTCCGCGGAAGACGGCTCGGCGCGGTCTGCCACAACCTAGGAGCTCTGAAGTCAATGGCGAATGTCACCATGCGCCAGTTGCTGGAGGCGGGCGTCCATTTCGGACACCGCACCCGCTACTGGAACCCGAAGATGGACCAGTACATCTTCGGCGACCGTAACCGCATCCACATCATCAATCTCGAGCAGACGCTGCCGATGCTGAAGGACGCCAGTTCCTTCGCCGGCAAGGTCGCTGCCAGCGGCGGCCGCGTGCTGTTCGTCGGCACCAAGCGCGCCGCGCGCGAGGCGATCGAGGAAGAGGCCAAGCGCTGCGGCATGCCGTATGTCAACCAGCGCTGGCTGGGCGGCACGCTGACCAACTTCAAGACCGTGAAGGGTTCGGTCAAGCGCCTGATCGAGATGGAGAAGCAGGTCGAGGACGGCTCCATCAACCGCCTCACCAAGAAGGAGCAGCTGAATTTCCAGCGCGAGCTGGAGAAGCTGCGCAAGTCGCTGGGCGGCATCAAGGAGATGCCGACCCTGCCCGACTGCCTGTTCGTCATCGACACCGGCTACGAGAAGAACGCGATCGCCGAGGCCAAGAAGCTCGGCATCCCGGTCATCGCCGTGGTCGATAGCAACAACGATCCGTCGCTGATCGACTGGGTGATCCCGGGCAACGACGATGCCACGCGTGCGATCCGCGTCTATACGCAGTGCATCGCCGACGCGGTGATCGAAGGCCGCGGCAGCAACACCACCGGCCGCATCGAGGAAGCCGTCGAGGCGGCCGAGGAGCGGCCGGCCCCGCGCAAGCCGCGTTCGGCGCCGCGCAAGAGCGGCGGCGAGGGCCGTCCGTCGCGTGGCCGTCGCGCCGAACAGACGGAGGAGTAAGTCATGGCGCAGATCACAGCGGCCCTGGTCAAGGAGCTGCGCGACCGCACCGGCGCCGGCATGGGCGACTGCAAGAAGGCGCTGGAAGCCACCGACGGCAATCTGGACGCCGCCGCCGAGAAGCTGCGCATGGACGGCGCGGCCAAGGCCGACAAGAAGGCCGGTCGCACCGCTGCCGAAGGCGTGCTCGCGTTCGCGTCCACCGCCGACGCGGTGGCCATCGTCGAGCTCAACTGCGAGACCGACTTCGTCGCCAAGGGCGAGGATTTCCGCGGTCTGGCCAAGCGTGCCGCCGAAGCGGCGGTCCAGCAGCGGCCGGCCAGCCTGGAGGCGCTCGTCAACATCAAGGCGGGTGCAGAGACGCTCGACGAGGCGCGCCGTGCGATGGTCGGCCGGATCGGCGAGAACATGACGATCCGCCGTTTCGAGGTCGTGACCAAGGCGGGCGGTCCGCTGGTCACCTACATGCACCCCGGCGACAAGATCGGCGTGATCCTGGCGATGGACGCCGGCGACGAGGCCACGGGCAAGGATCTGGCGATGCACGTCGCGGCGATGAGCCCCCGCTACCTGGACGCCGCCAGCGTTCCGGCGGAAGTGCTCGACTCCGAGCGCCGCATCATCGAGGCGCAGGTCGCCGAGCAGGCGGCCGGCAAGCCGGCGCAGATCGTCGAGAAGATGGTCAGCGGCAAGCTCGCCAAGTTCGTCGCCGAGATCACGCTGCTCGGCCAGCCGTTCGTCAAGAATCCGGACGAGACGGTCGAGAAGCTGCTCAAGTCGAAGAACGCCAGGGTCGCGCGCTTCGTGCGCTACGCCGTCGGCGAGGGCATCGAGAAGCAGCAGACCGACTTCGCCGCGGAAGTCATGGCACAGGCGGGCATCAAGGCGTCCACTTGAGGCGGATTCCGCGTTAACATTCCGCAGCTACGAGGTAGGAGGGCCCCGGCGACGGGGCCTTCTCTTAAGCGCAGTCCCGGAAATCGCCTGTCCATGAGCGCCACACCTGCCTATCAGAGAATTCTGCTCAAGCTCTCCGGCGAGGCGCTGATGGGGCGCATGGACTTCGGCATCTCGCCGGAAGTGATGAGCTTCCTGGCGCACGAGATCAAGGAGATCGTCGAAGCCGGCGTGCAGGTCGCGCTGGTGGTCGGCGGCGGCAACATCTTCCGCGGCGAGGGCCTGGCCCGCGCCGGCATGGACCGCGTCACCGGCGATCACATGGGCATGCTGGCGACGGTCATCAATGGCCTGGCGCTGCAGGACGCCATCGAGCGTGTCGGCGTGCCGGTGCGTGTGCAGTCGGCGCTGCGCATCAACGAGGTCTGCGAGGACTACATCCGCCGCAAGGCGGTGCGCCACTTGGAGAAGGGGCGCGTGGTGGTGTTCGCCGCCGGCACCGGCAACCCGTTCTTCACGACCGATTCCGCCGCCGCCCTGCGCGCGATCGAGATCAACGCCGACCTGATGCTCAAGGCCACCAAGGTCGATGGCGTCTACACCGCCGATCCGAAGAAGAATCCGGATGCGCGCCGCTACGACGAGCTGACCTACGACGAGGCGCTCGACCGCCGACTCGGCGTCATGGACCAGACCGCGATGGTGCTGTGCCGCGATCACCAGGTGCAGCTGCGTGTGTACGACATGGACCGTCCCGGCGCGCTCAAGGCGATCGTCATGGGTGACCGGACGATCGGCACGCAGGTGCATAGTTGACGTCCTGTCCAGGACGCGGCCCTCCGTGGCCGCGACTTTCAAAACGAGCCAGAGCGCTTTTATGAGTGACTTGAACAGCATCAAGAGCGACGCCAGCAAGCGCATGCAGAAGTGCGTCGATACGCTCAAGACCGAGCTGATGAAGCTGCGCACCGGGCGTGCCAATGCCGCCCTGCTGGATCACGTGCGGGTCGATTACTACGGCTCGGAAGTGCCGGTGTCGCAGGCCGCGTCGGTCACGGTCGAGGATTCGCGGACGATCTCGATCACGGCCTGGGACAAGTCCATGGTCGGTGCGATCGAGAAGGCGATCCTGACCTCGGATCTGGGCCTGACGCCGAACACGGCCGGCACGACCATCCGCATCGTCATGCCGCCGCTGACCGAGGAGCGCCGCCGCGAGCTGACCAAGGTGGTCAGGCACGAGGCCGAAACCGCGCGCGTGGCGGTGCGCAACGTGCGCCGCGACGCCAATCAGGCGATCAAGGACCTGGAGAAGGCCAAGACCATCGGTGCCGACGACGTCAAGCGTGGCGAGACCGAGATCCAGAAGCTGACCGACCAGTTCGTCGCCAAGATCGACGAGGCGGCCGCGGCCAAGGAAAAAGAGCTACTGTCGATGTGATGCGGCGCGTGCGATGACCAAGCAGGCCCCGACACTCAAAGACCCCGGCGTGCCGCGTCACGTCGCCATCATCATGGACGGCAACGGACGCTGGGCGCAGCAGCGCCACAAGGCGCGGGCCTTTGGTCATCGCGCCGGGGTGCGCGCCGTGCGCAAGGTGGTGCGCGCCGCCGCCCGCGCCGGCGTGGAGGCGCTGACGCTGTTCGCGTTCTCGCAGGAGAACTGGCAGCGGCCCGAACTGGAAGTGCGCCTGCTGATGCAGCTGTTCGTCACGACACTGGCGCGCGAGGTGAACACGCTGCACAAGAATGGTTTTCGCGTGCGCTTCATCGGCGATCACCGCGACTTCCCCACCGAACTGCGCGAGCAGATGCGTCAGGCCGAGGCACTGACCGCCGGCAACGGCGGCCTGCGTCTGCTGGTCGCGGTGGGCTACGGCGGCCAGTGGGACATCGTCCAGGCCGCGCAGCGCGCACTGGCCGACGGCGCCGGCATCAGCACCGAGTCGATCGAGGCCCGGCTCGCCACCGGCGACGTGCCGCATCCGGACCTGATGATCCGCACCGGCGGCGAGAGCCGCATCAGCAACTTTCTGCTCTGGCAGCTCGCCTATACCGAGCTGTACTTCACGCCGGTGCTGTGGCCGGATTTCGACGACGCGGCCTTTGCCGCCGCGCTGGCGTGGTACGCCAGCCGTGAGCGGCGCTTCGGCCGCGTGCCGGAAGCGGCGTGATGCCGGCGTCCGTTCACCGGCGATCGAACCTGCGGAGCCCGTCATGCTGATTCAGCGCGTCGTCACCGCGCTGGTGCTGCTGCCGCTGCTGCTCGGTCTGGTCTGGTATGCGCCGACCGCCGCGGTGTACGGCGCGTTCGCGGCGGCCGGCGCGCTGATCGCCTGGGAGTGGTCCGGCCTGATGCAGGGCGTGGCGCGCGGCGGGCGCATCGCCTACGCCGCCGGGGTCCTGGCCGTGCTCGTCGCGGCCTGGTGGACGCCGCTGCGCGGCCCCTGGCTGCCGTGGCTGCTCGGCCTCGCCTGCCTGTGGTGGCTGGGTGCGCCACTGTTGTTCCGCGGATTCCCGGACAAGCTGAAACAGCGTCCGCTGGGGACCCCGGTGATGGGCGCGCTCGGACTGCTGCTGATCGCCTCGACCATCCTGGCGCTGGCGCATCTGCACGCGCAGGCCGGTGGCCCGCTCAAGCTGCTGTTCCTGCTGTTCCTGGTGTTCGCCGCCGATACCGGGGCGTTTCTCGCGGGGCGCAATTTCGGCCGGCACAAGCTGGCACCGGCGATCTCGCCGGGCAAGACCGTGGAGGGCGCGATCGGCGGGTTGCTGCTGTGCGCCGCCTGGGCGCTGACCGCGGGCACCTACGTCTTCGCCGTCGATGGGGGACAGCTGCCCTGGCTGCTCGCCCTGTCGCTGCTGACCGCCGTTGCGAGTATCGTGGGCGACCTGGTGGAGTCGATGTTCAAGCGCATTTCCGGCATCAAGGACAGCGGCCACATCCTGCCGGGCCATGGCGGGGTCCTGGATCGCGTGGACAGCATTCTCGCCGCCGCGCCGGTCATGGTGCTGGGTCTCACCCTGCTGGGACTCTGAGCATGTCGCAGCAACTCGTGGTGCTCGGTGCGACCGGCACGATCGGTCGCAACACGCTGGACGTCGTCCGCCGCAACGGCGAGCGCATCCAGGTGCTGGCGCTGAGCGCGCACCGCGACGTCCACGGGCTGCTCGAGCTGTGCCGCGAGTTCCGCCCCGAGTACGCCGCACTGGCGGAGCCGCAGGCGGCCGCCACGCTGACGCGCGAACTGGCCCGCGCCGGCCTGCCGACCGAGGTGCTCGCCGGGGCCGACGGCGTCGCCCGCATCGCCGCGCTCGATCGGGCCGACCAGGTGATGTCGGCGATCGTCGGTGCGGTCGGCCTGCTGCCGACGCTGGCCGCGGTGCGCGCCGGCAAGCGGGTGCTGATCGCCAACAAGGAACCGCTGGTGATGGCCGGCGGCCTGCTCCTGGCCGAGGCCGCGCGCCACGGCGCCACGCTCATCCCGATCGATTCCGAGCACAACGCGATCTTCCAGTGCCTGCCGGCCGGCAGCCGCTGCGGTACGGCGCCGGCGGGCGTGCGGCGCCTGATTCTCACCGCGTCGGGCGGACCTTTCCGCGAAACGCCGATCGAAGCGCTGGCCGCGGTCACGCCGGCGCAGGCGGTGCGCCATCCGAACTGGGTCATGGGCCCGAAGATCTCGGTCGATTCGGCGACGATGATGAACAAGGGTCTCGAACTGATCGAGGCCGCGGTGCTGTACGCGCTCGACGAGGCCCGGCTCGACGTGGTCATCCACCCGGAGAGCGTCGTGCATTCGATCGTCGAGTACATCGACGGTTCGATGCTGGCGCAGCTCGGCGCGTCCGACATGCGCGTGCCGATCGCGCACGCCCTGGCCTGGCCCGAGCGCTGGACCTCCGGCGTCGGCGGGCTGGATCTGGCCGGATTGGCACGCCTGCGCTTCGAGGCGCCGGACCTGCAGCGCTTTCCCTGCCTGGGCCTGGCGCGCGCGGCGCTGCGCGCCGGGGGCGCGATGCCGAACGTATTGAACGCAGCCAACGAAGTCGCTGTCCAAGCCTTCCTGGATCAGCGCCTGCCGTTCACCGGGATCGCCGCGGCGATCGAGCGCACGCTCGAAGCCGCCGAGCGCAGCGGCGCCGGGCCGGGGGACGACCTCGACGCCATCCTGGCGATCGACGGCTGGGCGCGCAGGGCTGCGGGAGAGTTCGTGAATGCTTGACGTGTTGTGGTCGATGGCGGGCTTCGTGGTCGCGATCAGCGTGCTGGTCGCGTTCCACGAGTACGGCCATTACTGGGTGGCGCGCCGCTGCGGCGTCAAGGTGCTGCGGTTCTCGATCGGCTTCGGCCGGCCACTGTGGACGCGGCGCACGCGCGACGGCGTCGAGTGGGTGGTCTCCGCGCTGCCGCTGGGCGGCTACGTCAAGATGCTCGACGAGCGCGAGCAGGACGTCGCGCCGGCCGAGCGGCACCTGGCGTTCAACAACGCCAGCGTCTGGCGGCGCATCGCCATCGTCGCCGCCGGTCCTGCGTTCAACTTCGGTCTCGCGGTGCTGCTGTACTGGGGCACCTACGTCATCGGCATCGAGGGTTTGCGGCCGATCGTCGCGGCACCGGCCGCGCAGAGCGTGGCGGCGCGGCAGGGCATCCGCGAGGGCGACGAGGTGCTGTCGCTCAATGGCCGGCCGGTGGCGACCTGGACCGATCTGCACGCGATGCTCATCGATCTCGCCCTCGACCGTTCGCAGCTGGTGCTGGACCTGCGCACCGCCCAAGGGGCGAACCGGGAAGTGCTGCTCGACCTGTCCGGCGTGCGTATGGAGCCCGAGCTGCTGTTCGAGGACATCGGTCTGCGGCCCTACGAACCGCGCATGCGCGCGGTGATCGACGAGGTGATGCGGGGCGAGGCCGCGGAAGCCGCCGGCCTGCAGGTCGGCGACGAACTGCTGAGCATCGACGGCACGCCGATCGAGTCCTGGCAGCAGTGGGCGCAGTGGGTGCGTGCGCATCCGGGCGAAGTCGCGCAGCTCGGCATCCGCCGCGGCGGCGAGACGCGGGTGCTGCGCGTGGTCATCGGCCGCCAGATCGAGGGCGAGCGCGTCATCGGCCGCTTCGGTGCCGCCGTGGCGAAGCCCGGGGACTTGTGGCAGGATTTGCGCGCCGTCAGCCGCCTGGGGGTGGTCGATGCGGCGACGGAGGCCGTCGCGCAGACCTGGAGGATGTCGTGGCTGACGCTGCGCATGCTCGGGCGGATGGTCACCGGCGACATCTCGGTGAAGAACGTCAGCGGTCCGATCCAGATCGCCCAGGTCGCGGGCGTGTCCGCGCAGATCGGTCTGGTGTCTTTCCTCAGTTTCATGGCCGTCGTCAGCGTCAGTCTGGGTGTGTTGAACCTGCTGCCGGTGCCGGTTCTGGATGGCGGCCACCTGCTGTATTACGGCGTCGAGGCGCTGACGGGGTCGCCGGTTTCGGAGCGTGCCCAGTTGGCGGGGCAGCGTCTGGGGCTGACGCTGCTGGCCCTGCTGATGGGACTGGCGTTCTATAACGACATCGTGCGTCTGCTGAACTGAAGAAGAATCCATCCCGGTGAGCACACTCAAGTATCCGAAGACCGCGTTGGTCTGTGCGGTCGCTGCCCTCGCCTTGACCGCCCGGGCGCATGCGTTCGAGCCGTTCAGGATCAGCGATATCCGTGCCGAGGGCCTGCAGCGCCTGGAAATCGGCACCGTGCTGACCTACCTGCCGCTGGCGGTGGGCGATCAGCTCAACGCCGCGACTTCCCGTCAGGCGATCCAGTCGCTGTACGCCTCCGGCCTGTTCCAGGACGTGCAGCTCGAACGCGACGGCGATGCGCTGGTGATCCGCGTGCAGGAACGCCCGGCGATCTCCAAGTTCGAGATCAAGGGCAACGACAAGATCGGCGGCGACGAACTCAAGCAATCGCTGAAGAACCTGGGTCTGGCCGAAGGCGAGCTGTTCCGCCGCGAGCTGCTCGACCAGGTCGAGCAGGAGCTGCGCCGCCAGTATTACGCCAACGGCTACTACGACGTCGCCATCGATCCGAAGGTGACCGAGGAGCCGAACAACCGCGTGAGCCTTAAGATCGACGTCACCGAAGGCCGCGTGACGAAGATCAAGGACATCAACATCATCGGCAACACGGTTTTCAGCGACGACGAGCTGAAGAAGCAGTTCGAGCTCGAGGCGACCAGCTGGGTGCCGTTCCAGCGCTCCGACCGCTACTCCAAGCAGAAGCTGGTCGGTGATCTGGAGAAGCTGCAGTCGTACTACCAGGATCGCGGCTATCTGAAGTTCAACGTGCGCTCGGTGCAGGTCGCGCTGACGCCGGAGAAGGAGTCGATCTACGTCACCGTCAATGTCGAGGAAGGCGAGATCTACAAGGTCAAGGACCGCCGCTTCTCCGGGGAGACGATCCTCAACGAGCGCTATCTCGAAGCGCTGACGACGACGCGCGCCGGCGACACCTTCTCGCGCAAGGAAGCCACCGAATCGGCCAACCGCATCGAGGCGGCACTGTCGGACATCGGCTACGCCTTCGCCCAGGTCACGCCGATTCCGGAGATCGACGAGGAGAACCGCCGCGTCGGCATCAATTACTACATCGAACCCGGCAAGCGCGCCTACGTGCGCCGCATCAGTTTCTCCGGCAACACCGGCACCAACGACGAGACGCTGCGCCGCGAGATGCGCCAGCTGGAGGCGGCGCCGTTCTCGAAGTCGGCGGTCGAGCGTTCGCGCGTGCGTCTCGCGCGCCTGCCGTTCATCGAGGAGGCCGAGGTCGAGACCCAGCCGGTCGCCGGCTCCGACGACCTCGTCGATATCCGCTTCAAGGTCAAGGAGCGCCCGCCGGGCTCGGTGCAGTTCGGCGTCGGCTATTCCGGCGCGCAGGGCTTCCTCGTCACCGGCAGCCTGACGCACACCAACTTCCTCGGCACCGGCAACCGGCTCGATCTGTCGGTCGAGAACAACACGATCTCGCGCAGCATCAACCTCGGCTGGACCGATCCGTACTTCACCGAGGACGGCATCAGCCAGTCGGTGTCGGTGTTCTATCGCGAGTCGGAGTCGGTGATCCGCTACTCGTCGGGATTCAATTCGAACATCGTTGGCGCCAACCTGACCTACGGCATTCCGCTGTCGGAGTTCGTGTCGCTGCGCGCCGGCTTCGGTTACGAGGAAGTGGCGCTGGAGACCTTCCCGGGCACGACCTCCGACGAAGTGCTCGAATTCGTCGTGCGCAACGGCACGCGCTACGGGACGCTGCAGGCGCGCACCGGCATCAGCTACGACTCGCGCAACCGCACGTTCTTCGCCACCCGGGGCGCGCTGCACAGCTTCAACATCGACCTCGCCATCCCGGGCAGCGACCTCGAGTACTTCAACGCGCTGTACCGCGGCCAGTACTACATGGCGCTGCCGTACAGCTTCACGATGCAGTTCAGCGGCTCGATCGGCTACGTCGATGGCTACCACAGCAGCGACGAGGTGCCGCCCTACGAGAAGTTCTACGCCGGCGGCCCGCGCACGGTGCGCGGCTATCGCGACGGCTCGCTCGGACCGCTCGACACGCCGTTCCGCAACCCGATCGGCGGCAACCTGCGCACCACCGGGCAGGCGGAGCTGATCATTCCGCTGCCGATCGAGAGCGACGGCAAGTCCACGCGCCTGTCGGCATTCTTCGACATCGGCAACGTGTTCGCCACGCCGGGCGATTTCGAGTTCGCAGAGCTGCGCCAGTCGGCCGGCCTGGCCTTCGCCTGGTTCACGCCGTTCCTGGGTCTGCTGCAGATGAGCTATGCCTATCCGCTGAACGCGGTCAGCAGCGATCGCACCGACCGCTTCCAGATCACCTTCGGTTCCGGTTTCTGACCGGAGCCGGAACTCAACCAAGCATCATCGAGAGAGAGACGAAAAGATGTTCAAGACCGCGCTTGCCGCCGCCGCGCTGACGGCGTCCCTGTTCGCCGCCGTGCCGGCCTACGCCGAGACCAAGATCGCTGCGATCCGTTCCAACGAGCTGGTGCAGCAGTCGCCCCAGTTCAAGGCCGGGCAGGACAAGATGAAGCAGGAGTTCGAGCGCCGCGCCAACGAACTCGAGGCCGAAGCCAAGAAGTTCGGCGAGGACGTGAAGAGCTTCCAGAAGGAAGCCGAGCTGCTGTCGGCCGCCGACCGCGCGAAGAAGGAGAAGGATCTCAACACGCGCAAGATCGACCTGGAGTACAAGACGCGCCAGTTCCAGGAAGAGCGCGCGACGCGCGAGCGTCAGCTGTTCGCCGACATGATGACCAAGATCAAGGGCGTCATCGAGCAGGTCGCCAAGGAGAAGGGTGTCGGGCTGGTGATCGAGAATCCGGTGTATGCCGAAGCGGGCATCGACATCACCGACGAAGTGCTCAAGCGCCTGCAGGCGGCCAAGTAGTCCGGCTGCGGGCAGGCTCGCCCGCATGCCACCCATCGAAGGCCGGGACTCGCTATGCTGGCGCCCGGCCTTTTTCGTGAGCGATGGAAATCCGCAACATGAAAGCCTGGAGCCTTCAGGAGCTCGCCGAGCGCTTTGGTCTGGACGCGGTCGGCGATGGCGGCGCCACGGTGGACGGCGTCTGCACCCTGCTGCCCGGACAGCCCGGCCGCCTGTCGTTCCTGTCCAATCCCAAGCTGCGTGCGAGCCTGGCGCAGACCCGCGCCGGCGCGGTGATCGTCGGTGAGCGCGACCGGGCCGGACTGACGACGCCCGGGCTGGTGGCGAAGGATCCGTATCTGGCCTACGCGCGCATCGCGCGGCTGTTCGATCCCGACCGGGATTTCACCCCGGGTGTCGATGCGCGCGCCAGTGTCGCCGCCGACGCACGGCTCGGCGCCGGCTGCCACGTCGGGCCGGGTGCGGTGATCGAAGGCGGCGCGCGTCTGGGCGCGGGCGTGTTCGTCGGGCCCAACTGCGTGGTCGGGCGCGATGCGCAGGTCGGCGACGGCAGCCGTCTGGTCGCCAGTGTCTATGTCGGACCGCGCGTGCGCATCGGCCTGCGCTGCCAGATCCAGCCGGGCGCCGTCGTCGGCGGCCGAGGTTTCGGCAATGCGCGCGGACCGGACGGCTGGGAGGAGGTGCCGCAGCTCGGCACGGTGATCGTCGGCGACGACGTCGAGATCGGCGCCAACACCTGCATCGACCGCGGCGCGATCGAGGACACGGTGATCGAGAACGGCGTGCGCCTGGACAACCTGATCATGATCGCGCACAACTGCCGTATCGGTGCGCACACCGCAATCGCCGCCTGCACCGGCATCGCCGGCAGTACGCGCATCGGCAGCCGCTGTATGATCGGCGGCGCCGCCGGCATCGCCGGGCACATCGAGATCGCCGATGATGTCGTCCTCCTGGGGCGGGCGATGGTTACCGGATCGATCCTGCACAAGGGCGTCTACGGCTCCGGCCTGCCGCTCGACGAGGCGCGCGAGTGGCGCAGGACCGTCGCGCGTATCCGCCGGCTCGGCAAGCTCGAGGAGCGTCTCAGGTCGGTCGAGCGCCGCCTGGGTCTGGGCGCATCCACCACGGAGTCGGACGAAGGTCAGGACGATGCTTGATATCCGGGAAATTCTGCAGCTGCTGCCGCACCGCTACCCGTTCCTGCTGGTCGATCGCGTGCTGTCGATCGAGGACGAGGGGCGCGTGCTCAACGCGATCAAGAACGTCACCTTCAACGAGCCGTATTTTCCCGGCCATTTTCCGGGTTTGCCGACGATGCCGGGTGTGATCCTGCTCGAAGCGATGGCGCAGGCCTGCGGCATCCTCGCCATCCAGAAGTCGGGCCTGAGCAAGAACGACGGACTGATCCTGTACTTCGCGGGCATCGACGAGTGCCGCTTCAAGCGGCCGGTCGTCCCTGGCGACCAGCTGCGCTTTCGCGTCGAGCTGGACAAGCAGAAGCGGGACTTGTGGAAGTTCAAGGCGCAGGCCACGGTCGAAGGCGAGCTGGCCTGCTGCGCGGACATGATGTGCGTGCTCAAGCACACGCAGCGCTCGGCCCAGGAGGACTGATCCCGTGCGCATCCATCCCACTGCGATCATCGACGCGAAGGCTGAGCTGGATGCCAGCGTCGAGGTCGGCCCGTATTCGATCATCGATGCCGGTGTGCGCATCGGCGCCGACACCTGGATCGGTCCGCACGTGGTGTTGCGCGGACCGATGACGATCGGTCGCGGCAACCGGATCTTCCAGTTCGCGTCGCTCGGCGAGATCTCGCAGGACAAGACCGCGAAACACGAGGACGCGACGCGCGTCGAGATCGGCGACGGCAACACGATCCGCGAGTACGTGACGATCCAGCGCGGCACGCTCAAGGACCAGGGCCTGACCAAGGTCGGCGATCACAACTGGATCATGGCGCAGGCGCACATCGCGCACGACTGTATCGTCGGATCGCACACGATCCTGGCCAACGGTGCGACGCTCGCCGGGCATGTCACGATCGAGGACGGCGTCGGTCTGGGCGGCTACACGCTCGTGCACCAGTTCTGCCGCATCGGCGCATCGGCCTACACCGGCGGCGGCTCGGTGGTGCTCCGCGACCTGCCGCCGTACGTGATCGCCGAAGGCCATCCGGCCCGTCCGCGCGGCATCAACAGCGAAGGACTCAAGCGGCGCGGGTTCTCGCCGGAGGAGATCGAACGGGTCAAGGATGCGTACAAGCTGATCTACACCTCGGGCCTGCTGATGGGCGAGGTCAAACTCAAGCTCGCCGAGATGGCGCAAGACTCGGTGCACGTCGGCCGCATGCTGGCCTTCATCGAAGGCTCGAAGCGCGCGCTGGCGCGTTGAACGTGAGGCGTGAGGCGTGAGGCG
Organism: Fontimonas sp. SYSU GA230001; assembly: GCF_040066175.1. Taxonomy (NCBI): domain Bacteria; kingdom Pseudomonadati; phylum Pseudomonadota; class Gammaproteobacteria; order Nevskiales; family Nevskiaceae; genus Fontimonas; species Fontimonas sp. SYSU GA230001. The sequence goes on along the minus strand of NZ_JBEAAM010000025.1, from coordinate 18,670 downwards.
GAGATTCCAGACGCTGCCCGTGGCAGTTCCTGCCCGGCGAACGCCGGGGGTCGGGGTCACGGGCCGGTTCCGTGACAACTGAGCGGCCCACTGTCGCATTCGTTGCCGGTGAAATTTCCGGTGACATCCTCGGCGGCGCGATCGTCGCGGCACTGAAGGCGCAGCGACCTGACATCCACTGCTACGGCGTCGCCGGTCCGCGCATGGTCGCGGCGGGCTGCGAGGCGATCGCGTCGATCGACGCGCTGTCGGTGATGGGGCTGGCCGAGGTGCTGCGCGAGCTGCCGCATCTGCTGCGCTTCCGGCGCGAGCTGGTCCAGCGCCTGTTGCGCGACCGCCCCGACATCGTCGTCGGCATCGACGCGCCGGATTTCAACCTCGGTCTCGAACTGCGCCTGCGCGCGCGCGGCTTGCGCACCGTGCACGTCGTCAGCCCGACGGTCTGGGCCTGGCGCGCCGGGCGCGTCAAGACCATCGCGCGAGCCGTCGAGCGCATTCTCTGTCTGTTCCCCTTCGAGCCGGCCTGGTACGCGCAGCACCACGTGCGTGCGGAGTACGTCGGTCATCCGTTGGCCGACGAGCTGGACGACAGTGTCAGCCTCGAACAAGCCCGGCAGCAGCTCGCACTGGATACGACAGGACCACTGGTGACGGTGATGCCCGGCAGCCGCGGCGGCGAGATCCGCTATCTCGCCGAACCGTTCGCCCGGGCAGCGCACTGGCTGCACCGACGCGTGCCCGGGATCCGCTTCGTCACGCCGGTGGCCAAGCCGGCGCTGCGCGCGCCGATCGAAGCGGCGATCCGCGCCCACGCCCCGGACGTGCCCTGGCGACTCATCGATGGCGACTCGCGCACGGCGATGCGGGCCGGCGACGCGGTGCTGCTCGCGTCCGGCACGGCGACGCTGGAGTGTCTGCTCGTCGGCCGGCCGATGGTCGTCGCCTACCGGGGCTCGGCGCTGACGGCGTTCCTGATGCTGACGCTCGGGCTGCTGAAGACGCGGTACGTCAGTCTGCCCAATCTGCTGTGCGCCGAGCCGGTGGTGCCGGAGCTGCTCCAGGATGCAGCGCGGCCGGCGGCCTTGGGGGAACAGGTCCTGAGGCTGCTGCAGGATCCCGCGGCCCGGCAGCACCAGCTGGCGCAGTTCGCCGACGTGCGCGCGCGGCTGCGGCGCGACGCGGGACGCCGTGCCGCCGAGGCGATTCTGGGCGTCCTGTCAACGCCACTACAATCGACGGCCGCAGTGGCGGAGTCGGGTACGCGATGATCGCAGGCGTCGATGAGGCGGGGCGGGGCTGTCTGGCCGGGCCGGTCTATGCCGCCGCGGTGATGTTCGGTGAGGCGGTACCCGAGGGTCTGAACGACTCGAAGAAACTCTCAGCGGTGCGGCGCGAGCGCTTGTTCGACGTGATCTGCGCGCAGGCTGCCGGCTGGTGCATCGCGCGCGCCGACGTCGCGGAGATCGACCGCGTCAACATCCTGCAGGCGACCTTCCTGGCGATGCAGCGAGCCATCGCCGGCCTGCCGATCGCACCGACGGAGGTCTGGATCGACGGCAACCAGGCGCCGCGTCTGTCGTGCCGGGTGCGCACGATCGTCGGCGGCGACGCGCTGGAACCGGCGATCATGGCGGCCAGCATCCTCGCCAAGGTCGCGCGCGACCGGGAGCTGATCCGCCTCGACGCCGAATTCCCCGCCTACGGCTTCGCCCGTCACAAGGGCTACGGCACGCCGGATCACTTGGCCGCGCTGCGGCGCTGCGGGCCGAGCGTGCAGCATCGCATGAGCTTCGCGCCGTGCAGGCAGCTCGCACTGCCGGGAATCGGCAATGGGGAATCGGGCATCGTCAAAGCGCAGGATCGAGCTGCTTTGGCTTCTGCGATACCCGATTCATGTTTCCCCATTCCCACGGAGGCGTAGCCTCCATGTCCTTCGTTCACCTGCGCGTCCACACCGAGTTCTCGCTCATCGACGGCATCGTTCGCGTCGAGCCGCCCAAGCGCAAGGGCGGCGGTGTCGGTGCGACGCTGACCTCGCGCGCGGCCGAGCTGAAGTTCCCGGCGGTGGCGATCACCGATCGCAACAACCTGTTCGCGATGGTGAAGTTCTACAAGGCGGCCGAAGCGGCCGGCATCAAGCCGATCATCGGCGCCGACCTGTGGCTGGAGGAACGCACGCCCCAGGAGCCGCCCGAGCGGCTCACGCTGCTGGTGCAGAACGACGAGGGCTACGGCAATCTCGCGCGCCTGATCTCGCTGGGTTATACCGAAGGCCAGTCGCGCGGCCAGCCGCTGATCCGCTGGGAGTGGCTGGCGGCGCACGCGGCCGGCCTGATCGCGCTCACCGGCCGCGAGGGCGCGGTGTTCCGTGCGGCGCTGGCCGACCAGGTGGCCCCGGCGCTCGACAGCCTGGCCGCGTTGCGCGCCGTGTTCCCGCAGCGCCTGTACCTGGAGATCACGCGATGCCAACGCCCCGGCGACGAGGACTGGGTCGCCGCGGCCTGCGCACTGTCGCGGCACAGTGGCGTGCCGGTGGTCGCGACCAACGATGTGCGCTTCCTCGAACGTGCCGATTTCGAGGCACACGAGGCGCGCGTGTGCATTGCGCAGGGGCGCGTGCTCGGTGACGAAAAGCGGCCGCGCGATTACACCGAGGAGCAGTACCTCAAGACCGCCGACGAGATGGCCGCGTTGTTCGCGGACATCCCGGAAGCGCTGGCGAACGCGGTGGAGATCGCGCGGCGCTGTTCGCTGACGCTGAAGTTCGCGCCGCCGTATCACCTGCCCAACTTTCCGGTGCCCGAGGGACATACGGCTGACAGCTGGTTGCGCGCGCGCGCGCACGCAGGACTCGGCGAGCGATTCGAGGAACTGCGAGCAGGCACCGGCCTGTCGGGGAGCGAAGATGACTATCGCAAACGGCTCGATTACGAGCTGGGCATCATCGAGAAGATGGGCTTCGCCGGTTACTTCCTGGTGGTGTCGGACTTCATCCAGTGGGCGAAGACGCATGGCTGCCCGGTCGGTCCCGGACGCGGCTCGGGCGCCGGCTCGCTGGTCGCCTACGCGATCCGTATCACCGACCTCGATCCGCTGCCGTACAACCTGCTGTTCGAGCGCTTCCTCAACCCGGAGCGCGTGTCGATGCCCGACTTCGACGTCGATTTCTGCATGGACAACCGCGACCGCGTGATCGAGTACGTCACGCACAAGTATGGCCGTGACCGCGTCGGCCAGATCATCACCTATGCGACGATGGCGGCGCGCGGCGTGGTCCGCGACGTGGCGCGGGTGCTCGGCCACGGCTACGGCTTCGGCGACTCGATCGCCAAGCTGGTGCCCGGCACGCCGGGCGCGACGCTGGTCGATGCGCTCGACTCGGTGCCCGAACTCAAGCGCCGCTACGAGACCGAGGACGACACCCGCGCGGTGCTCGATCTGGGCCTGGCGCTCGAAGGCGTGACACGCGGCGTCGGCGTGCACGCCGGCGGCGTGGTCATCGCGCCGCGGCCGCTGACCGACTACGCGCCGCTGTACTGCGAAGCCGGCGGCAGCGGCATGCGCACGCAGTTCGACATGAAGGACCTGGAGTCGGTCGGATTGGTCAAGTTCGACTTCCTCGGCCTCAAGACGCTGACGATCATCCAGGAAGCGGTGGACACGATCAGCCGCAAGGAAGGCCGGCCGCTCGACGTGCTCAAGCTGCCGCTGACCGATGCGCAGACGTACGCGCTCTACGCCAGCGGCCGCACCACCGCGGTGTTCCAGATGGAATCGCCGGGCATGCAGCGCGCATCGATGGACCTCAAGCCGGACACCTTCGAGGACATCATCGCGCTGGTGTCGCTGTACCGGCCGGGGCCGATGGAGCTGATCCCGGAATACTGCGCGCGCAAGCGCGGCGACGCCAAGGTCGCGTATCTGCATCCGGACATGGAACCGGTGCTCGCGCCGACTTACGGCATCTTCGTCTATCAGGAGCAGGTGATGCAGATGTCGCAGCAGCTCGCCGGCTATACGCTCGGCGGCGCGGACCTGCTGCGCCGCGCGATGGGCAAGAAGATCAAGGCGGAGATGGACAAGCAGCGCGACATCTTCGTGCAGGGTGCGACGCAGCGGCAGGTCGGGATCGACACGGCCAACGAGATCTTCGACCTGATGGCCAAGTTCGCCGACTATGGCTTCAACAAGTCGCATGCCGCCGCGTACGCGCTGGTCTCCTACCAGACCGCATGGCTCAAGACGCATTATCCGGCCGAGTTCATGGCCGCGGTGATGTCCTGCGAAATGGCGCACACCGACACCGTCGTCGGCATGCGCGAGGAGTGTCTGCGGATGGGACTGACGGTGCTGCCACCGGACATCAACGAGAGCAGCATCCGCTTCACCGTGCCGTCACCGGGACAGATCCGCTATGGACTGGGCGCGATCAAGGGCGTGGGCGAGGGCGCGCTCGAAGGCATCCTCGCCGAGCGTGCGGCGCACGGCCGGTTTCGTGATCTGTTCGATTTCTGCCGGCGCATCGACACGCGCAAGGCCAACAAGCGCGTGCTCGAGGCGCTGATCTTCTCCGGCGCGCTCGACGGTTTCGGCCTCAACCGCGCGAGCCTGTACAAGACGCTGCCCAGGGCGCTGCAGCTCGCCGAAGCGGCGGCGCAAAGCGCCAGCTCCGGCCAGGTGGATCTGTTCGGCCTGGCGACGTCGTCGTCGTCAAGCAGTGGTCCCGCGCAGGTCGAAGCCGAGATCGATGCGGAGTGGCCGCAGCGCGAGCGCCTCGCGCGCGAGCGCGAAACGCTGGGGTTCTATCAGTCGGGGCATCCGATCGACGCGCACCGCGAACTCATCGATGCCGTCTGCAGCGGACGGCTGCCCGATCTGGTCAAGGCGCAGACGCAGGCCGGTGCGGCGCCGGTCGGCGCGGACGGCAGGCCGGTGTGGCAGCCGCGCAGCAAGCTGATGTTCGCGGCCTGGGTCAAGGACGTGCGCTTCTTCAAGGGCGACGGCGCCGCCGAGGGGCGTTCGGCGCGTGCGAGCTACAAGGTCACCGTCGAGGACCACGGCCAGGAACTGTCGTGCTGGATCGACGCCGAGGCGTTCGCCCGCTACCAGGCGTTCGTCAAGGCCGACAGCCTGGTGTTTCTGATCGCCGAGATCGGCCTTGCGCCGGCGCGCGATGGCCGGGACCCCGAGCCGCGCCTGTACGTGCCGGAGTTTTTCAGTCTCGATCAGGTGCTGCGCGACTACGCGCAGCGCCTCGATCTGGAATGGCGCAAGCCGGTGTCCGACGTGATGGCGCTGCGCCGACTGCTGGCGCCGCGGCGCCTGCCGGACGGCGCGGCCATCGTCGTCCACTACGCCAACGCCAAGGCGCGCTGTGCGCTGGAACTGCCAGGGGCGTGGCGGGTGCGGGTCGATGACGAGCTGATGCTGCAGCTGCGGCAGCTGGCCGGCCGCGACTGCGCTAAAGTCAGCTTCCGCAAATACGTGGCTCCGGTCAGCGAGCGCCGCTTCGCTCAGGCCGCAGCCGGCGCCTTCGACGACGAATGACATGAATCTGAATTATCTCGACTTCGAGCAGCCGATCGCGGAACTGCAGCAAAAGATCGAGGAACTGCGCTTCTCGACCTCGGGCTCGGGCGTCAACCTGACCGAGGAGATCGAGCGCCTGCAGGTCAAGAGCCAGGAGCTGACCGAGCAGATCTTCAAGAAGCTCACGCCCTGGCAGGTCGCGCAGCTGGCCCGGCATCCGCAGCGCCCCTACGCGCTCGACTACGTCAAGACCCTGTTCACCGAATGGGAGGAACTGCACGGCGACCGCCATTTCGCGGACGATCCGAGCATCGTCGGCGGAGTCGCGCGCCTCGACGGTCGCGCCGTGGTGGTGATCGGGCAGCAGAAGGGGCGCGACGCCAAGGAGCGCGTGCACCGCAACTTCGGCATGCCCAAGCCGGAGGGTTACCGCAAGGCGTTGCGGCTGATGAAGCTCGCCGAGAAGTTCAATCTGCCGATCCTGACCTTCATCGACACGCCGGGCGCGTATCCCGGCATCGGTGCGGAGGAACGCAACCAGTCGGAGGCGATCGCGCGCAATCTGTTCGAGCTGTCGCGGCTGCGCACCCCGGTGCTGGCGACGGTGATCGGCGAGGGCGGCTCCGGCGGCGCGCTGGCGATCGGCGTCGCCGATCACGTCATGATGCTCCAGTACAGCATCTACTCGGTGATCTCGCCGGAAGGCTGCGCGTCGATCCTGTTCAAGAACGCCGGCCGTGCCGCCGAGGCCGCAGAGGCGATGCGCATCACCGCCGATGACCTCTACGCCCACAAGCTGATCGACGAGATCGTGCCCGAGCCGCTCGGCGGCGCGCACCGCGATCCGGCGGCGATGATGAACACCCTCAAGCAGAAGCTGAAGGGCAACCTCGAACGGTTGTGCCACACGCCGATAGCCAAGCTGCTGTCCACGCGCTACGAGCGCCTGATGGGCTACGGCGCGTTCACGACGGCGCACTGAGCCTGTGAACGGGCGCGGACTCGCCGAGCGGCTGAGAGACGCGGCCGCGGCAGTCCACGCCCGCCGCCTGTGGGTCGGGTTCAGCGGTGGCGGTGACTCGGTGGCATTGCTGCACCTGCTCAAGACCGCCGCGCTGCGCCCGCTGCACGCCGTGCATGTCCACCACGGTCTGCAAGCCGCGGCCGACGACTGGGCGCGGCAGTGCCGGCGCGTGTGCCGTGAACTGGGCGTGCCGTTGCGCGTGTTGCGTGTGGAAGTCCGGCCGTGCGGCGAAGGGCCGGAGGCGGCGGCGCGTGCCGCACGCTACGCGGCGCTCGCCGGACTGCTCGAACCCGGTGACGTGCTGGTGACCGCGCATCAGCGCGACGACCAGGCCGAGACGGTGCTGTTCCGGGCCTTGCGCGGCACGGGCATCGCCGGCCTCGGCGGCATGCGCGAGGTCGAGCCCCTGGGACCGGGGCGGCTGTGGCGGCCCTTGCTCGACGTTCCGCGCAGCGAGCTGCGGGCCTATGCCGAGGCGCAGCGCCTGGCATGGATCGAAGATCCGCACAACGGTGACCCGCGTTATGCGCGCGGGTTCCTGCGCCAGGAAGTCCTGCCACGGCTGCTGCGGCACTTTCCCGCGGCGGCCGACAGCCTGGTGCGGCTCGGCCGGCAGGCGCGCGCAGCGGAGTCCCTGCTGGCCTCGCTGGCCACCGAAGACGCGGCGCGCCTCGCCGATCGCGGCGGGCTGTCGATCACCGGCCTGGTGCAGCTCGATGCCGAGCGGCGCCGCAATCTGCTCTATCACCAGTGGCGGGCAGTCGGGCTGCCGCCGCCCGACGCGGGCTGGTTCGAGCGGCTCGAGCGCGAAGTGCTCGGTGCCCGCGCGGACGCGGAGCCGGTGCTCGCCCATGGCGACGGCGAGGCGCGCCGCCATCGTGACCGGCTGTTCCTGATGCGCCGTCTGCCCCCGGCGCCTGCACGCGGCACGGTCGAACGATGGCCACGGCGGCGGCGCATCGTGCTGCCGGCCGGCTGCGGTGAACTGCGCTGCAGTCGCGTGCCGGGCGCCGACGTCCAGGTGCGCTTCGCCGCCGGCGGCGAACAGCTGCGGCCGGACGGTGCGGCGCACCGGCGCACGCTGAAGAACCTGTGGCAGGAAGCCGACGTGCCGACCTGGGTGCGCCGCCGCATGCCGCTGGTGTACCGCGGCGGCGAATTGATCGCCGTGGGCGACCGCTGGCGCAGCGCCACCGCGGCCCGGCTCGGGCTCAGCTTCGTGTGGACGCACGCGCTGCCGGGCTGGGCGCCGGCGGGGACTGTGCCGCCAGCCTGAGCTTCACGTAAAATTCACCAAACCCACCGCTTGCCCCTCCGCCATGCCCGACGCGCCGCAGCAGACGCGATTCATCTTCGTTACCGGGGGGGTGGTGTCCTCGCTCGGCAAGGGCATTGCCGCAGCCTCGCTGGGCGCGATCCTCGAGTCGCGGGGCTTGAAGGTCAGCATGATCAAGCTCGATCCCTACATCAACGTCGATGCCGGCACGATGAGCCCGTTCCAGCACGGCGAGGTGTTCGTCACCGAGGATGGCGCCGAAACCGACCTCGACCTGGGTCATTACGAGCGCTTCCTGCGCGGCAAGACCACGCGCTACTCGAACCTGACCACCGGGCAGGTCTATCGCAACGTGCTGGAGAAGGAGCGCCGCGGCGACTATCTCGGCAAGACCGTGCAGGTCATCCCGCACATCACCGACGAGATCCAGTCGAACGTCCTCAAGGGCGCAGCCGGCGCCGACATCTGCATCGTCGAGATCGGCGGGACGGTCGGCGACATCGAATCGCTGCCCTTCCTCGAGGCGATCCGCCAGATGGGGGCCGAACTGGGCCGCGAGCGCGCGCTGTACATGCACCTGACGCTGGTGCCCTTCGTCAAGGCGTCCGGCGAGCTCAAGACCAAGCCGACGCAGCATTCGGTCAAGGAGCTGCGCGGCATCGGCATCCAGCCGGACATCCTGGTGTGCCGCACCGAGCGGCCGTTGCCGGACGGCGAGCGGCGCAAGATCGCGTTGTTCACCAACGTGCCGTACAAGGCGGTGATCGCCGCCGTGGACGTGGACGACATCTACCGCATCCCGGCCTGGTTGCACCAGCAGGGGCTGGACGATCTCGTCGTGCAGCACTTCCATCTCGAGTGCCGTCAGCCCGACCTGTCGGCCTGGGAGCGTCTGGTCGAGGCGCGGACCTCGGCCGATACCGAAGTGCAGATCGCGATGGTCGGCAAGTACGTCGATCTGGCCGATGCCTACAAGTCGCTGAACGAGGCCCTGCACCACGCCGGCCTGCACACCGGCACGCGGGTGAAGATCCGCTACGTCGAGTCGGAGACGCTGGAGACCCAGGGCCTGCGCGCGCTGCAGGGCGCGGACGCGATCCTCGTGCCCGGCGGCTTTGGCGAACGTGGCATCGAAGGCAAGATCCTCGCGGCGCGCTTCGCCCGTGAGAACCGCATCCCCTATCTCGGCATCTGCCTGGGCATGCAGGTCGCGGTGATCGAGTACGCGCGCAATGTCTGCGGACTGGAGCGCGCGCACAGCACCGAGTTCGATCCGAAGACGCCGCATCCGGTGATCGCGCTGGTCACCGAGTGGCGCGATGCCGACGGACGCATGCACACGCGCACGCTCGAATCCAACAAGGGCGGCACGATGCGCCTGGGTTCGCAGGCGTGCCGACTCAAGGCCGGTTCGAAGTCGCGGGCGCTGTACAACGCCGAAGTGATCAGCGAACGTCACCGGCACCGCTTCGAGTTCAACAACAACTACAAGGATCGCCTGATCGCCGCGGGCCTGGACGTGGTCGCCGAGTCGGTCGACAACGAGCTGGTCGAGATGGTCGAATTGCCGAATCACCCGTTCTACATCGGCTGCCAGTTCCATCCGGAGTTCACATCGACGCCCCGTGATGGCCACCCGCTGTTCGAGGGCTTCGTCAAAGCGGCGCGCGAACACCACCTGGCGCATCAGCCGGGCATCGAGGCGCAGGCTGCACCGGCGAAAGTGGCATGAGCACGCCGACACGGCGCTGGTCCGCAGGACCATGGGTGCGGGAGGCGTGCATCGTTTCACGGCGAAGGGCTGACAGACGCAGGACAAAAGAGGTGTGCCAGTGAAACTCCTTGGAAGAGACATCGGCGGGTTGAACCCGATCTTCGTCATCGCCGGGCCGGACACGCTCGAGTCCGAGCAGCTGGCACTGGACGTCGCCGGCCACATCAAGCCGATCGCCGAGAAGCTCGGCATCCTCTACATCTTCAAGGGTTCGTTCGACAAGGCCAACCGCAGCTCGCACAAGAGCTATCGCGGTCCGGGCCTGGAAGGCGGCCTGAAGATCATGGAGAAGGTCAAGAAGCAGATCGGCGTGCCGGTGCTGACCGACGTGCACGAGGACACGCCGCTGGCCGAGGTCGCGGCGGTGATCGACGTGATCCAGACGCCGGCCTTCCTGTGCCGCCAGACCAATTTCATGCAGAACGTCGCCCGCACCGGCCGGCCGATCAACGTCAAGAAGGGCCAGTTCATGTCGCCCTGGGAGATGGGCAACGTCATCGACAAGATGACGGCGGTCGCGCCGCACCAGTTCCTGCTGTGCGAGCGTGGCTTCTCCTTTGGCTACAACAATCTCGTCGCCGACATGCGCGGCCTGGCGATCATGCGCAAGTACGCCCCGGTGGTGTTCGACGCGACGCATACGGTGCAGCTGCCGGGCGGGCAGGGCACGGCCTCGGGCGGCATGCGCGAGATGATCCCGGTGCTGGCGCGCGCGGCGGTCGGCGCCGGTGTCGCCGGCGTGTTCATGGAAACGCATCCGAACCCGGATTCCGCGCTCTGCGACGGTCCCAATTCCCTGCCGCTGCAACACGCCGAGTCGCTGCTGACGACGCTGGTCGAGCTCGACCGCCTGGTCAAGCGCAACGGCCTGCTCGAAGATCAACTCAAGTAAGAATCCGAAAACCTCCCGCATGTCCAAGATCGTCAAAGTCACCGCCCTGGAAATCATCGACTCGCGCGGCAACCCGACCGTCGAGGCCCTCGTCGAACTGGAGTCCGGCGCCAGCGGCCGCGCCGCGGCACCATCCGGCGCCTCGACCGGCACGCGCGAGGCGGTGGAACTGCGCGACGGCGCGCCGGTCAAGGGGCGCGCCCGCTATCTGGGCAAGGGGGTCCAGAAGGCGGTGAAGAACGTCGAGACCGCGATCGCCAAGGCGGTGATCGGCCTCGACGCGCAGGACCAGGGGCGGGTCGATCGCACGATGATCCAGCTCGACGGCACCGACAACAAGTCGAAGCTCGGCGCGAACGCGATCCTCGCGGTCTCGCTGGCCACGGCCAAGGCCGCGGCCGACGAGAACTTCCTGCCGCTGTTCCGCCACCTCGGCGGCATTTCCAGCGTGACCCTGCCGGTGCCGATGATGAATGTCATCAACGGTGGCGCGCATGCCGACAACAACGTCGATATCCAGGAGTTCATGATCCTGCCGGTCGGCGCGAACAGCTTCTCGGATGCGATGCGTTACGGTGCCGAGGTGTTCCACACGCTCAAGAAGGTATTGAAGGATCGCAAGCTCAACACCGCCGTCGGCGACGAGGGCGGCTTTGCGCCGAACCTGCCATCCAATGCCGCCGCCCTCGATTGTCTGCTGGAAGCGATCGAGAAGGCCGGCTACAAGCCGGGAAGAGACATTTACCTGGGCCTGGACGTCGCATCCAGCGAGTTCTACGAGAAGGGCAAGTATCACCTGCATGGTGAAGGCCGCTCGTTCACGTCGGAGGAATTCGCCGATTTCCTGGCCGGCCTGTGCGCGAAGTACCCGATCATCTCGATCGAGGATGGCTGCGCCGAGAACGACTGGAAGGGCTGGAAGGTGTTGTCGGACAAGCTCGGCAAGAAGGTGCAGCTGGTCGGCGACGATCTGTTCGTCACCAACACGAAGATCCTCGCCGAGGGCATCGCCAAGGGCATCGCCAATTCGATCCTGATCAAGCCCAACCAGATCGGCACGCTGACCGAGACGCTCGACGCGATCCAGATGGCGACCGACGCCGGCTACACCAGCGTCGTCTCGCACCGTTCCGGTGAAACCGAGGACGCGACGATCGCCGACATCGCCGTCGGCACCACGGCGACGCAGATCAAGACCGGTTCGCTGTGCAGGTCCGACCGCATGGCCAAGTACAACCAGCTGCTGCGCATCGAACGCGAGCTGGGTGCGCGTGCGCGCTATCCGGGCAAATCCGCGTTTCCGGTGGACGTGTGAGGGCGTGACCACCCGCGCCGCCGTCGCCATCCTCGGGGTGCTGCTGCTGGGCTTGCAGTGGCGCCTGTGGATTGCCGACGGCGGCGTGTCGCACACGCACCGTCTCAAGCAGGCGGCGGCGGCGATCCATGCCGAGAACGACCGGTTGCGTGCGCGCAATGCCGCGCTGGACGCCGAGGTCCGCGACCTGGGGTCGGGTGTCGCGGCCATCGAAGCACGCGCACGCACGACGCTGGGCATGATCCGCAAGGACGAGACCTTCTATCTGGTCGTCAATCCGTAGTGATCCGGCCTCATGAAGCATCGACCCGTGACGCGCTGCCGCCCGCCGGATGACCGCTGCGATGCGGTGCGCAGTCTGGCCGGAACACTGCAGTGGACCATGCCTGGGCTTACTGCAGCGGCCACCGTGAACGCTCGATCCGCCGCTGTCAGGGCCCCCGGCAAGGTGCCGGGGACGAACGCCGCGCTGCCGCTTGGATAATCCGGCGTGGCGCAAACATCCCGATACTGGGCCGTGATTCCTGCCGCCGGTGGCGGCACGCGCATGGGTCTCAACAAGCCCAAGCAGTACCTGCCGTTGCGCGGGCGGGCCCTGCTCGAGTGGAGCGTCGCGCCGTTTCTCGATCTGCCGTGGATCGACGGTGTCGTGCTGGTGCTGGCCCGCAACGACACGGAGTTCGCCAAGCTGCCGATCGCGCGCCATCCGCGCATCCTCACCGCGGTCGGCGGTGCGGCGCGCGCCGAATCGGTGCTGTCCGGGCTGCAGCGGGTCGCCGAGCGCAGCCGGGCATTCCGCGAGGTCCACGTGCTGGTCCACGATGCCGCGCGGCCCTGCGTGACCTACGCGGAGATCGAGCGCCTGCAGGAAGAAGCGGACGACCGCCATGGCGGTCTGCTGGCCCTGCCGGTGACGGACACACTCAAGCGCGGCAAGCAGGGGCGCGTGGCCGAAACCGTGGACCGCGCGTTCTACTGGCGCGCGCAGACGCCGCAGCTGTTCCGTCTCGATCTGCTGATGGACGCGCTGCGGGAGTGTTCCAGCCACGGCCTGGAGATCACCGACGAGTCGGGCGCGATGGAACGCGCCGGCTACAAGCCGCGGCTCGTGCGCGGGCTGGAATCGAACATCAAGGTGACATTCCCCGAAGACCTGCGTCTGGCCGAGTTCTGGCTGGCGCAGCAGGAGCTGCAGCCATGAGCGCGCCCCTGCGCATCGGCCACGGCTTCGACACGCACCGCCTGGAGGCCGGTGACGGTGTCACGCTGGGCGGTGTGCGCATCGCCTGTCCGTACCGCATCGTCGCCCATTCCGATGGCGACGTGCTGATCCATGCACTCTGCGACGCCTTGCTCGGTGCGATCGGCGGCGGCGACATCGGCCGGCTGTTCCCGGACACCGATCCGCAGTACCGCGGCATCGACAGCCGGCGCCTGCTCGCCGAGGTCATGGGCCGCGTCGATGCGGCCGGCTATGCCGTGGTCAACGCCGACCTGAGCCTGATCGCGCAGGTGCCCAGAGTCGCTTCTCATGTCGCGGCGATGCGCGAGGCGCTCGCCGCGGATCTGCGCGTCGAGCCGTGCTGCGTGAACATCAAGGCGACCACCAACGAAGGCATGGACGCGGTCGGCCGCAAGGAGGGGCTGTCCGCCCACGCGGTCGTGCTGCTGCAGGCGCGCTGACCCTGCCGGGGTGCGGGGTATAGACTCCGCACATGCTGCACAGTGATCGACGAGAGTCCCGGCAGAAGGCTGGCGGCGGACGCCGCGATACGCGCGACGCGATTCTGGCCTGCGCCGAGGAGCTGCTGCAGCGACGGGGCTTCGGCGGGTTCGCCTACCAGCACATCGCGGTCCAGCTCGGGATCCGCAACGCCGCGATCCACTACCACTTTCCGAGCAAGGAAGACCTCGGCACCGCGCTGGTTCAGCGGTTCCGCAGCCGCTTCCACGCGTGGGCGCAGACGCTCCCGGCGACCGGCGATGCCTGGCTGCGGCTGCAGGCCTACTTCGCGCTGCACCTCGACTATCTCCAGTCGCCGGACGACGGCGAGAGCCGCCTGTGTCCGGGCGGTGCGCTGGCCGCGGAATTCTGCGCATTGCCGGAGGCCATGCGGCTGCAGGTGCGCCTGCTGATGCAGGACATCCACCGCTGGCTCGCGGACACGCTCGATCAGGGCCGCCGCGACGGCGTAGTGCAGTTCAACGGCGATGCCCTCGACAAGGCGGTCGAACTCAGCGCCGCACTGCAAGGCGGACTGCAACTGGCACGACTGCTGGGGGTGCGCCGTTTCCACCGCCTGCTCGACCAGTTCGCGCTGGAACTGAATCCGGCGCGGTTCGCGCGCGAGCGCGGTCCGCTGCCGTGAGTCTCAGCCCTTGCGCAGAAGCACGTAGATCGCACCGCTGCCGCCATCCACTGCGCGCGCGCTGCAGAAGGCCAGTACGTCCTTGCGCTTGCGCAGCCAGCCATCGAGCAGGCGCTTGAGCACCGGTCCGCTGTTGGGCGAGCGGTTGCCCTTGCCATGGACGATGCGCACGCAGCGCAGGTCGCGATCCCGACAATCGGCGAGAAAGCGGAGGATCGCGCGCTGTGCCTGGTCGCGGTTGTGGCCGTGCAGGTCGAGGTCGCGCTCGATGCGGTAGTGTCCGCGGCGCAGGCGCCGCAACACGCCGTCCTGCACGCCGGGTGCGCGGTACTGCAAGGTTTCGCCGTGTTCCAGCAGCTCCGGGTCGGGATCGAGCAGCAGTTCGCGCATCACTTCGGCGTCGTCCGCCTCGCGGCTGCGCGGGCGTGCGTCGGGACGGGGTCCGCTGGTGTCCGCACGCGCCGCCGGAACGTGCCGGCGCACGTCGTGCATGGCCAGCCGGAACAGGTGAAGATCCTCGTCGGTGGCGTGCGTACCGTGTGAGCCGACGTCATCCACGGAAGGGCCGTGCGCCCTGCGGGGGCCGGCGCCATCCGTGGCGCCGACGTCCCGCAAGGGCGGACGCTTCCTGCTGTTCATGCGTCCATGATAAGCCGCAAAAGCCGGTAAACTGACGCAAATCGGCTTCCCGCATGAAGATCCTGCTTTCCAACGACGATGGCTGCACGGCCCCGGGGCTGCTGTGCCTGCGCGACCATCTGCGCGCGAGACACCAGGTCACCGTCGTGGCGCCCGACCGCAACCGCAGCGGCGCCAGCAATTCGCTGACACTGCTCAATCCGCTGCGGGTGCAGCAGCACGCCGACGGCACGCTGTGCGTGGATGGAACGCCCACCGACTGCGTGCATCTGGCGCTGACCGGCTTGCTCGGCGACCAGCCCGACATGGTGGTTTCCGGCATCAATGCCGGAGCCAACCTCGGGGACGATACGCTGTATTCCGGGACCGTGGCCGCGGCGATGGAGGGGCGCCACCTGGGTTACTCGGCGATCGCGATTTCCTGCGTCTCGATCACGCCGCGGTACTTCGAAACGGCGGCGCGCGTGGCCATGCGCCTGGTCGAGCGCCTCGAGGCGGCGCCGCTGCCGGGCGACACGATCCTCAACGTCAACGTGCCCGACGTGCCTTGGGACGAACTCAAGGGCTTCGAAGTGACGCGCCTGGGCAACCGGCATCGCGCGGAGCAGGTTTTCGAAGCGCGCGATCCGCGCGGCCGCACGATCTACTGGATCGGAGCCGCGGGGCCGGAATCGGATTGCGGGCCGGGCACGGATTTCCACGCGATCGCGCACAACCGCGTGGCGATCACGCCGCTGCTGGTCGATCTGACGCGCCACGCCGCGCTCGAACAGTTGAGCGGATGGGCCAAGGCGCTATGACGATGCCGCGGCATCCACGCACGCTGGCCGCGACGAGCGCGCCCAGCAGCGGTCAGCAGCGGCTGGTCGATGAGCTGCGCAGGCTCGGTATCGACGACGAGCGCGTGCTCGCCGCGATCGCCAAGGTGCCGCGCCACGACTTCGTCGATGACGCGCTCAAGAACCGCGCCTACGAGAACAGCGCCCTGCCGATCGGCCACGCGCAGACGATTTCGCAGCCCTACGTCGTTGCGCTGATGACCCAGGTGCTGCTCAAGGGGCGCAAGCCGCAGCGCGTCCTCGAGATCGGCACCGGCTCCGGCTATCAGACCGCGGTGCTGGCCGAACTGGTGCCGACCGTGTTCACGGTCGAGCGTCTCAAGTCGCTATCCGAGCAGGCGCGCCGTCGCCTGTCGGCACTGCATTATCGCAACATCCATTTCGGCTACGCCGATGGCATGAACGGCTGGCTGCCCTACGCACCCTACGACGGCATCCTCGTCACGGCCGGCACGGAGGCCGTCCCGGCAGCGCTGGTCCAGCAGCTCGCGCCCGGCGGCCGCATGGTCATCCCCGTCGGATTGCAGGGCGCGCAGTCGCTGCGCCTGATCGAGCGGCGCGGTGCCGGCATCCGCGAGGCGGACCTGGGCCGCGTGAGTTTCGTCCCGCTGCTGCCGGGCAAGGGCTGATGCGCGTCTTTGCACCCGTGTACGACTGGATGCTCGCCGCTGCGCGTCATCCGCATGCGCGCTGGTATCTGGGCGCGGTGAGCGTCGCCGAGTCCTCGTTTTTCCCGCTGCCGCCGGACGTGATGCTGGTGCCGATGACCCTGGCGCGCCCGCGCGACTGGGCGTTCCTGGCCCTGCTGACGACGCTGGCCTCGGTCGCCGGCGGACTGATCGGCTATGCGATCGGATATTTCGTGCTCGACGTGGTTCTTCCATTGATCGAACGATGGGGCTATCTGGCGGCGTATCGGACGGCGGCGCAATGGTTCGAGCAGTACGGCGTCTGGGTGGTGTTCATTGCCGGCTTCACGCCGATCCCGTACAAGATCTTCACGATCTCGGCGGGGGCGGCGCAGATGGCGCTGCTGCCGTTCGTGGTTGCCTCGGTGATCGGCCGCGGCGCGCGCTTCTTCCTGGTCGCCGCGCTGGTGCGTGCGCTGGGACCGCGCGTGGAACCCCGGCTGCGGCCGTATGTCGATGTGATCGGATGGTGTGTCCTGGTTCTGGTGGGTGTCGGTCTATGGTTCGTGCGTGGGTGATGGGACTGCGGTGTCTGCTGGTGGCGAGCGCCGTGCTCGCCGCAGGCTGCGCCGGCTGGTCGAGCTGGGAAGATCAGGCCGCACCGCCGCCGCCGCGGCTCGCCGCGGACGAGTATCAGGTCGTGCGCGGCGACACGGTGTATTCGATTGCCTTTCGCAACAATCTCGACTACCGCGAGCTGGCGCGCTGGAACGGCATCGGCTCCGATTATCTGATCCGCGTCGGGCAGGTGTTGCGGCTCAAGCCGCCGCCCGCTTCGCCCAAGCCGAAACGGATCAACGGCGAAATCGAGTCCGTCGGCATGGACGACGTGGATATCGGCAGGCCGCGCGCCGTGGTCCCGGACAGTCCGCCGTCGGACATGCCGCCGCCCGACGATGGCGTCGAGCCGGCGTCGAGCTACGCCTGGGTGTGGCCGACGGCGGGCGGTGTCGTGCGCGCCTATGGCAACGGCGGGGCACGCGGCCTGGACTTCGGCGGCGTCGAGGGGCAGCCGGTCGTGGCCGCGGCGCCGGGGCGCGTCGTGTACAGCGGCAACGCACTCAAGGGCTACGGCGAGCTCATCATCATCAAGCACGACGACATCTACCTTTCCGCCTACGGCTACAACCGCACACGGCATGTGAAGGAAGGCGATGTCGTCACCGCCGGACAGCCGATCGCGGAGATGGGACGCGGCCCCGAGAACAGGCCGCTGCTGCATTTCGAGATTCGCCGCAAGGGCCGGCCGATCAATCCGGCCGACAAGCTGCCGACGAAAACGGCATCGAGCCGCTGAGTTCTCGACGCTTCCGGTCGTGCATCGCCGGGCACGTCAATCAGGATCAACACCCAGTCGGCGTGGAAAGTTTCACTCGTTTTTTCCCTGCGCGCGCATTTTGTTGACGCTCCAAAACCCGCTTGTTATAAAGCGCCGCAACCCACATTCCGAACGAATGCGGCCGTGCGCTCGCGCAGGAGCACGGTGCATCGGTGGCGCTGTCCGGATGCGGGTCCATCGTTCACGCGGTTGTGAGCAGAGTGCGATGCGCCGTCAGTGCCTGGCCGAGACGGACGCATCCTCGGGATACGCGCCAAGGGTTCGAATCATCCGGCTACACGCCACCTACTTTGAGGGGATGCAATAGATGAACAAGACTGAGCTGATCAATGCGATCGCCGACAAGGCCGATCTGTCCAAGGCCGATGCCGGTCGTGCGGTCGACGCCCTGTTCGAGGTCGTCGGCAAGGCGCTCAAGAAGCGGGACAAGGTTTCGCTGGTGGGATTTGGCACCTTCATGGTGCGCGAGCGTGCTGCGCGCCAGGGCCGCAATCCGAAAACCGGTGCCACCATCAAGATCAAGGCGAGCAAGACGCCGGCCTTCAAGGCTGGCAAGGCGCTCAAGGACATGATAAAGTAACGGTCTTTGCTGCGTGGGGTTGCTGGTCGCTCGGCAAGCCGTCGATAGCCCGGAATCGGGGTGCTTAGCTCAGCTGGTAGAGCGTCGCCCTTACAAGGCGAATGTCGGCGGTTCGAGCCCGTCAGCACCCACCAATTGGTCGTTTTGAATCCCGCGGCATCGATGCCGCGTTTGTTCAACGGATGTAAACGTCGGAGCGGTAGTTCAGTCGGTTAGAATACATGCCTGTCACGCATGGGGTCGCGGGTTCGAGTCCCGTCCGCTCCGCCAATGTTTCACCGAGAGGCGCCGAAAGGCGCCTTTCGCTTTGTGCGCCCGGCACGTGCGCAGTCTTGGAGGTGTAAGTCCTCCGGTGAGCTGGCCACAGTAAGCCAAGCGAAGCGCAACTGCGGGAGGGTGACTGAC
>NZ_JBEAAM010000024.1:0-59624 GCF_040066175.1 Fontimonas sp. SYSU GA230001 | reverse complement strand
CGACACGACCAGAACCGTCATCTTCCTGATCGCCGGCAAACTCGACTTCGGCGCGGTCAACCCTCATGCCCGGTAACCCACTCGTTTTTCAACAGAGCCTTCATTGAACCGGATGAAAGCGTGAGGGTGGGATTCGAAGGGCAGGCCAGGGACGGCCTGCCCGGGCGAGCGCGGCGTGGCCGGGATGGCCGAGCCGACGCGAGGCCCACCCTCTCCGCCATTCAATAAAAAGGCCGACTCGATGTCGGCCTTTTCATTAGAATCGCCGCAGTTTTCCGCGCGTCCTCCCATGTCCGCCAAGCAGCGCCTGTACCGCGTCACGTTCATGAACCAGGGCCAGACCTACGAGGTCTATGCGCGCGAAGTCAGCCACGGCGGCGGCATGCTTGGTTTCGTCGAGATCGGCAAGCTGGTGTTCGGCGAGAAGACCACGGTGGTCGTCGATACCAGCGAGGAGAGGCTCAAGCAGGAGTTCGCCGACGTCGAG
Organism: Fontimonas sp. SYSU GA230001; assembly: GCF_040066175.1. Lineage (NCBI taxonomy): Bacteria > Pseudomonadati > Pseudomonadota > Gammaproteobacteria > Nevskiales > Nevskiaceae > Fontimonas > Fontimonas sp. SYSU GA230001. The sequence continues at coordinate 59,137 of NZ_JBEAAM010000024.1, read as the reverse complement.
CGTTTCTACGTGCCGGTGCATGCGGTCGTGCGCATCGACGAGGTCAGCAAGCGCGGTCCGGCGCGCATCGTCGGCGGCGCGGAGGCCGCGAGCAAGGTCACGCCGTTTCCGCTCTACACCTTCGGCGGGGACGCCAAGAAGTGATGCGCTTCGCCAGCCTCGCGTCCGGCGCAAACAGGCAGACTGCCTTGAATGGCAGTCTGCCGCTGCGGACGGGCGTGCAGGGACGCACGCCTCGGGGCTGGATCGGGAGCGTACCGTCGCGCCAGGGACGGCCTTGACGCGCTTCGCCATACTCGGATCAGGTTCAAGAGGCAACGCGACGCTGATCGAGGCCGGCGGCACGCGCATCCTGATCGACTGCGGTTTCACGCTGGCCGAAGCCGAGCAGCGGCTGGAACGGCTCGGCGTCGAGCCGGCGGCGCTGGATGGGATTCTGGTGACGCACGAGCACGGCGATCATCTGAGCGGCGTCGGCCGTCTGGCGCGGCGGCATCGCATCCCGGTGTGGATGACACATGGCACCTACGCCGTCTGGAAGGACCGCGACGTGCCGCATGCGCTGCGTTTCAGCCCGCACCAGGGCTTCACGATCGGCGCGTTCGACGTCCGGCCCTACCCGGTGCCGCACGATGCGCGCGAACCCTGTCAGTACGTGCTCGCGAGCGGTGGCCGGCGGCTGGGCGTGCTGTCCGATGCGGGTCACGTCACGGCGCACATGCGCGCGGTGCTCGCCGGCTGCGACGCGCTGCTGCTGGAGTGCAACCACGACCCGGACCTGCTGCGCGACGGGCCTTATCCGCCGTCCCTGAAGGTCCGCGTCGGCGGCGACGCCGGGCACCTGTCGAATGCGCAGGCGGCGGGCCTGCTGCGCGGTTACGCCCGCGAGCGCCTTCAGCACCTGGTGCTGACCCATCTCTCCGAGAAGAACAACACGCCGGCACTGGCGCGGGCAGCGGTCGTCGAAGCGCTGGAACTGGATGCGCCCTGGATCGTCTGTGCGGACCAGGACCAGGGTCTGGCCTGGCGCGAGATCGTGTAGCGCAAGGCATGCGAAAATATCGGTCCCGCATCACCGGTCCCCGGGCCGGCGATCTATGCCAAGAATCTCCATGTCCGTGACCGTACTGCCCGGTGCCGAGAGCCTCTCGGCCTTCCGCATCGCCCGCCTGCTCGCCGACCTGCGCGTCCATGCGCCTGCGCTGCAAGTCGTCGAGGTGCGCGACCTCTACCTGATCGACGCCGACGGCGTGGCCACTGCCGAGCTGCGCCGCCTGCTCGGCGACGGCCCCGACGCGATCGCACCGGCGGATCTCGTGCTCTACGTGGTGCCGCGCATCGGCACGACCTCGCCGTGGTCGAGCAAGGCGACCGACATCGCCCGCGTCTGCGGCCTGACCGGCGTGCGCCGCATCGAGCACGGCCGGGCCTATCGGTTCACGGGCATCCGCGAGCTGCCGCGCGCGGCCTGGGCGGCGCTGCACGACCCGATGATGGAATCGGTGCTGGTCAGTGTTGATCAGCTGCAGCACGTCTTCGACGCGCAGCCGCGCCGCGGCCTGCGCACGGTCGATGTGCTGGTCGGCGGCGCGCAGGCGCTGACGGCGGCTAACCGCGACTGGGGTCTCGCGCTGTCCGACGACGAGATCGACTATCTGGTGCACCACTACCGCGACGCCGGCAAGAATCCGACCGACGCCGAGTTGATGATGTTCGCGCAGGTCAACAGCGAGCACTGCCGGCACAAGATCTTCAACGCCGAGTTCACCGTCGATGGGCAGGTGCAGCCGCACTCGCTGTTCCAGATGATCCGCATGACGCACGCCGCGTCGCCGCAGGGTGTGCTGTCGGCGTACAAGGACAATGCCGCGGTCGTGGAGGGCTTCGAGGCGATGCGCTGGTTCGCCGACAGCGACCACGTGTGGCGTGAGCACCGCGAGCCGGTGCACCTGCTGATGAAGGTCGAGACGCACAACCACCCGACCGGCATCTCACCGCATCCGGGCGCCGGCACCGGCGCCGGTGGCGAGATCCGCGACGAGGCGGCGACCGGGCGCGGCGGCAAGCCCAAGGCGGGCCTGTGCGGCTTCACGGTGTCGAACCTGCGCATCCCCGGCTTCGAGCAGCCGTGGGAGCGGCAGCCCGAGCTGCTCGCGCAGGGCACGCCGGTGCGCATGGCCAGCGCGCTGCGGATCATGCTCGACGGGCCGATCGGCGCCGCGGCTTACAACAACGAGTTCGGGCGCCCCAATCTCAACGGCTACTTCCGCACCTTCGAGGTGGTGACACCCGACGGCCGCAACCGCGGTTACCACAAGCCGATCATGATCGCCGGCGGCTACGGCAACATCCGCGCCGGCCATGTCGAGAAACGCGAAGTGGTCGAAGGCGCGAAGCTCGTCGTGCTCGGCGGTCCGGCGATGCTGATCGGGCTGGGCGGCGGCGCCGCCTCGTCGATGGCCACCGGCAGCAGCACCGAGGCGCTGGACTTCGCCTCCGTGCAGCGCGCGAATCCCGAGCTGGAGCGGCGCTGCCAGGAAGTGGTCGATGCCTGCTGGGCGCTGGGCGAGACCAATCCGATCCTGTCGATCCACGACGTCGGCGCCGGTGGCATCTCCAACGCGCTGCCCGAACTGGTGCACGCCGACGACCGCGGCGGCCGTTTCCAGCTGCGCGACGTGCTGTGCGCCGACCCGGCGCTGTCGCCGATGGAGATCTGGTGCAACGAGTCGCAGGAGCGCTACGTGCTCGCGCTCGCGCCGCACGACGTCGAGCGCTTCGCCGCGATCTGCGCACGCGAGCGTTGCCCCTACGCCGTGGTGGGGACGGCGACCGCCGAGCGTCGCCTGCTGGTCGAGGATCGCGTCGAGGCGCGGCCGGCGGTGGACATGCCGATGCCCGTGCTGCTCGGCAAGCCGCCGCGCATGCAGCGCAGCACGCGGCGCGCGTCCAGCCGCTTTCCGGCGCTGCAGACGGCCGGCATCGACATCGCCGATGCGGTGCGTCGTCTGCTCGCCCTGCCGGCGGTGGCGTCGAAGAACTTCCTGATCACGATCGGCGACCGCAGCGTCGGCGGGCTGACCGTGCGCGACCAGATGGTCGGGCCCTGGCAGGTGCCGGTGGCGGACTGTGCCGTCACCGCGACCGGCTTCACCGCGACGACCGGCGAGGCGATGGCGATGGGCGAGCGCACGCCGCTGGCCCTGCTCGATGCGCCGGCGTCGGGACGCATGGCGGTGGCCGAGGCGGTGCTCAACATCGCCGCCGCGCCGATCGCGAAGCTGTCCGACGTGCGCCTGTCGGCGAACTGGATGGCGGCCTGTGGACAGGGCGACGAGGACGCGCGCCTGTTCGACACGGTCAGGGCGGTCGGCGCAGAGCTGTGCCCGCAGCTGGGCATCGCCATTCCGGTCGGCAAGGATTCGCTGTCGATGAAGAGCGTGTGGTCGCACGACGGCCAGCCACGCACGCAGACGGCGCCGCTGTCGCTGATCGTCTCGGCATTCGCGCCGGTGACCGACGTGCGCCGCGTGCTGACGCCGCAGTTGGTGACGGACGCCGGCGAGACGCGCCTGTTGCTGGTCGATCTCGGTAACGGCCGCAATCGGCTCGGCGGTTCCGCGCTCGCGCAGGTGTACACGCAGCTCGGCGATGTCGCACCGGACTTGGACGATCCGGTGCAGTTGCGGCGGGCCTTCGACCTGATCCAGCAGCTCAATGCCGAGAATCGGCTGCTGGCCTACCACGACCGCAGCGATGGCGGCCTGTTCGTCACGCTGGCCGAGATGGCCTTCGCCGGTCATGTCGGCGTGACCGCGGAGGTGGAGTCCTCCGACGATGCGCTTGCGGCGCTGTTCAACGAGGAGCCCGGTTTCGTGGTGCAGGTGCGCAGCACCGACGCGGTGGCCGTGCTCGGCGCGTTCCGCGGCGCCGGACTGACCGCATGCGACGTCGGCACGCTCAACGCCCGCGACGAGCTCGTCGTGCGGTCCGGCGGACGCGTGCTGTTCGATGCGGCGCGCGAAACCTTGCACAAGGCCTGGGCCGAGACCAGTTATCGCATGGCTGCGCTGCGTGACGATCCGGAGTGCGCGCGCGAGGAGTTCGACGCGGCCGGTGCGCAGGACGATCCGGGCCTGAGCGTGCATCTGGGCTTCGACCCCGCTTCGGTTTCGGTGCACGTCGGGCATCGACCCAAGGTGGCGATCCTGCGCGAGCAGGGTGTCAACAGCCAGTACGAGATGGCCTACGCCTTCCACGCCGCCGGCTTCGAGCCGGTCGATGTGCACATGACCGATGTGCTCGACGGCCGCGTGCGCCTGGCCGACTTCGCCGGACTGGCCGCCTGCGGCGGCTTCTCTTACGGCGACGTGCTCGGCGCCGGACAGGGCTGGGCCCGGACGATCCTGTTCAACGAACGGGCGCGGACCGCGTTCGCGGAGTTTCTCGCCCGCGAGGACCGCTTCGCGCTGGGTGTCTGCAACGGCTGCCAGATGTTCGCGGCGCTGAAGTCGGTTGTGCCGGGTGCGGAAGCCTGGCCGGCGTTCCGGCGCAACCGCAGCGAGCAGTTCGAAGCGCGCTGGGCGCAGGTCGAGATCCTCGAATCGAAGTCGATCTTCTTCGCCGGCATGGCCGGCTCCAGGCTGCCGATCGTGGTCGCGCATGGCGAGGGCCGCGCACAGTTCGAGCGTCCGCAGGACCTGGACCGGCTGCGGGCCGGCGCGCAGCTGGCGATGCGGTTCATCGACGGTCGTGGTCAGCCGGCGCAGCGTTATCCGGCGAACCCGAACGGTTCGCCGGAAGGGCTGACGGCGGTCTGCAATGCCGACGGCCGTGTCACCATCCTGATGCCACATCCGGAGCGCACGATCCACGGCGTGGTCGGTTCATGGTGGCCATCGCGCAACTCCGCGCACACGCCGTGGCTGCGCATGTTCGAGAACGCCCGCGCGTTCGCCCGCTGACGCGCAGCGCGGCACCGGTTCAGTCTTCCGGCAGGTCCGGTTCGGTCAGGTCGGCGGGCGGATTGCCGTCGTACACCTGGTTGAGGCGCCGCTGCAGATAGGCGGTGCGGACGAACACGTAGGGATCGAGCTGCTGCTCGATCACGGAATCGAGGTCGAGCAGCCGCGAGCGGATGTCGATGACGCGCACGCCCTTGAGGGCGATGCGTTGCTCGGTCGTCACCGAGTCGGTGTACTGCAGCGGCGAGGTCCACCAGTCGCCGACCCAGCCGACCAGATCGCGGTTGGTCGTCGGGCCGAGCAGCGGCAGCATCAGGTACCAGCCTTCGCCGACGCCCCAGCGGCCGAGCGTCTGGCCCAGGTCCTCGTCGTTCTTGTACAGCCCGACCATGCTGGCCGGATCGAGAAAGCCGGCGAGGCCGTAGGTGCTGTTCAACAGGAAGCGGCCGGTGTCGCGCGCGGCCTGCGTGAACTTGAGCTGCAGCAGGTCATGAAGGATGACCGAGGGATAGCCGAGGTTGTCGAGGAAATTGGTGACGCCCTGGCGCACCGGTGACGGCACGACGGCGACATAGCCCTTGGCCACTGGCCGCAGCACGTAACGGTCGGCCGTGGTGTTGAACGCGTAGATCGAGCGGTTGACTGGTTCCAGCGGGTCGGACGGCTCGTACAGTGAGTTGTGCGCGCAGGCCGACAGCGCCAGCAGCAGGGCGACGGTCGAGAGTCGGTGAACGATCATCGCGGCATTCATGCAGCGGCGTCCCCGGTCGGGATGCCGAGCATGCCGGCGACACCGAAGAACGTCACCAGCCCGCGCAACTGCTCGGGCGGATTGCGCAGTTCGATCGCAAGCCCGCGCTGCCGGGCGCGGCGTGCGATTTCGAGCAGCAGCGCCACGCCGGCGCTGTCCACCTGGGCCACCGCGGAAAGATCGAGGCTGCCCGCAGTGGCGAGGGTGTCGATGCGCGCGAACTCGTCCGCCGCCTGCGTGAAGCTCAGCGCCCCGTTGTCGAGCTTCACGGCGACTTTGCTTCGGATTTCCCGCGCCCGTCGGCAACGAGCTGGCCGTTCCTGAGGCGTTCGATCACGGCGGGAATGCTGGTCTTCTTGATCTCGGCGTCGATCTGGGTACGGAAGTTGAGCACCAGCGAGATGTTCTCGGCCTTGATGTCCCAGATCTTCCAGTCGCCGTCCACTTCGCGCATCGAGAAGACGATCGGCACCGGCGGCTTGCCGTCCTTGCGCAGGATGACCGTATCGACGTTCGCGCGCTTGCCGTCGATGCGCGCCGGTTTGACCTCGATCTCGATGCCGTCGTAGTACTCCAGCATCTTGTCGGCGTAGGTGTGGATCAGCATGTCCTTGAACGCGGTCTCGAACTGCCCGATCTGCTCGGCGTTGGCGTCCTTGATGTGCGCGCCGAGGATCACCTTGGCGATGTACGTGGTGTCGAAGTGCGGCACGATGGTCCCATCGACCATCTTGTAGAGCGCCGCCTTGTCCTTCTGGTAGGTCGCGACGTTCTGCGCGATGTCGGCGCGCGCCGCGTCGGTGGCGGTGCGGATGATCTGGTCCGGAGCCGCCGCCAGCGCGAACGCGCTGAGCGCGAGGCTGGCCGCGCCGATCGCTGCGGTGATACTGCGAATGTAGCCTGCCATGGCGGTAGTCTCCTTATACGGTTACGGCTTGCCCTTGCTGGCTTCCAGCGAGTTCGCCAGCCGGTCGAGCGCGCTCGCCAGCTTGTCGTCCTTGCTGCTGCCCTGCGACGCCAGGAACTGGCCGATCAGGTTCTCCAGCACCAGTGCACCCTGGGTCAGCTCCAGCGTGCTGCCATCCTTCAAATACTCGTCCAGGCCACCCGGTTCCAGGCCGACGTACTGTTCGCCGAGCAGCCCGGCGGTCAGGATCTTCGCGCTGGAGTCCTCCGGGATGCGGTCGTAGCGGGACAGGATGTCCAGCCGCACCTGCGCCTCGAAGGTCTGCGGGTCGATGCCGATCGACCGCACGCGACCGATCTTGACGCCGGCCAGGGTCACGGCCGAACCCGGCTTGAGGCCGCCGATGTTGCCGAACTTCGCCGTCACTGCATACGTCTGGCCGTTGCCGACGGATTCAGGACTGGCGACACGGAAGGTCAGCACGAACACCGCGGCGATGCCGAGGCAGACGAAGAACCCGACCAGGATTTCGAGCGCTTTGGATTGCATGGGGGCGGACTCCTAGGGTCTGCGCGCGGCAATTAACGGAACATGAACGCGGTGAGCACGAAATCGAGCGCCAGCACGCTCAACGACGAGACGACCACCGTCGAGGTCGTGGCGCGCGAGACACCCTCCGAGGTTGGCACCGCGTGATAGCCCTGATAGACCGCGATCCAGCTGATCGCCGCGCCGAACACGATGGCCTTGACGAAGCTCTGGCGGATGTCCTCGATCTCGACATTGGCGCGGATCTGCGACCAGTAGCTGCCGGCGTCCACGCCGAGCAGATCGACGCCGATCGCGTGGCCGCCGGCGACGCCGATCGCCATGATCGTGAAGATGCCGGACAACAGCGGCATCGAGATCAGACCGGCGATGAAGCGCGGCGCGACCACGCGGCGCACCGGATCGACCGCCATCATCTCCATCGCCGACAGCTGATCGGTGGCGCGCATCAAGCCGATTTCCGCAGCCAGCGCCGAGCCGGCGCGGCCGGCGAACAGCAGTGCGGTGACGACCGGCCCTAGCTCGCGGATGATGGTCAGCGCGACGAACACGCCCAAGGATTCGGCGGCGCCGAAGCGTACCAGCGTGCGATGGCCCTGCAGTGCCAGCACCATGCCGACGAAGCTGCCCGACAGCACGACGATGATCAGGGACAGCACGCCGACGCTGTAGGTCTGCTGGACGAGCAGGCGCGGCCGCGCCAGCGCCGAGGGAATCGCCTGCACGATGGACAGCAGGAAGAACTGCGCGCGGCCGAGGCCGGCGAGAAAGTTCGACAGCACCTGCCAGACGCCATTCATGCCTGCGCTCCATGCCTGTGGTCGCAGGTCGCAGCAAAGCATCCTGCAGCCTGCAGCCGGCAGCCGCCGTTGAGCTGGCTCACGCCGTCTCTCCCATCAGATCCTCCCGGTAGCCGCGCGTCGCCTTGTAGTGGAACGCGATCGGCCCGTCATGGCGCCCTTCGAGGAACTGGCGCACCAGTTCGGAGGAGGAATTGCGGATCGCATCGGGCGTGCCGTGATCGAGGATCTTGCCGCCATAGACGATGTAGGCATAGTCGGCGATCGACAGCACCTCGGCGACGTCGTGCGAGACGACGATGCTGGTGATGCCCAGCGACTCGTTGAGCGAGCGGATCAGGCGCATCAGCACGCCCATGCTGATCGGATCCTGGCCGGTGAAGGGCTCGTCGTACATCACCATGTCCGGGTCGAGGGCGATGGCGCGCGCCAGTGCGACGCGCCGCGCCATGCCGCCGGACAGTTCCTCGGGGTACAGATCGCGGGCGCCGCGCAGGCCGACCGCCTCGAGCTTCATCAGCACGATGTCGCGGATCAGCGCCGGGGCGAGCTTCGTATGCTCGCGCAGCGGGAACGCGACGTTCTCGAACACCGTGAGATCGGTCAGCAGCGCGCCGTGCTGGAACAGCATGCCCATGCGCCGGCGCATCCGGTACAGCTCGGCGCGGCTCTGCCGGTGCACGTCCTGGCCGTCGAAGTGCACGCTGCCCCGATCGGGCCGCCACTGGCCGCCGATCAGCCGCAGCAGCGTGGTCTTGCCGGTGCCGGAAGGCCCCATGATCGCGGTGACCTTGCCACGCCGGATGTCAAGATCGACGCCGTCATAGATCGGCCGTGCGCCGTAGCCGAAATGCACGTCGCGGACCTTCACCAGCACGTCGGTGGCTTGCTCAACGCGGCTCATCGGATCGGGGGGCTGGATGTCCTGCAGTTGACCGCAGGTTTGTACGGGTGTCCACGGCATTGTAACCGAGCAGCGGCGCCGTCCTTCAGGCGGAAGGCGCAGCCGGACGCAGCCGCGCGAGCAGATGCGGTTCGAGGTCGGCGGCGACCGTTGCGACCCGGTCCGGACCGCCGAGTTCGCTGATCTGGGTCATGCGCAGGCCGCGCTGGCCGCAGGGGTTGATGCGTGCGAACGGTTCGAGGTCCATCGCCACGTTCAGCGACAGGCCGTGGTAGCTGCAGCCGCGGCGCACGCGCAGACCCAGCGAGCCGATCTTCGCGCGACCCGGCAGGCCGCCGGCGTGGTCCACGTAAACACCCGGCGCCGCGGGGTCGGCATGGGCGGCGATGCCGTAGCCGGCGAGCAGGTCGATCATCGCCTGCTCGATGCGGCTGACCAGGCTGCGGATACCGAAGCCCAGCCGGTGCAGATCGAGCAGGAAGTAGGTCACCAGCTGTCCGGGTCCGTGGTAGGTCACCTGGCCGCCTCGATCCGACTGCACGACCGGGATGTCACCCGGTGCGAGGATGTGCTCGGCCCTGCCGGCCTGCCCCTGCGTGTACACCGGCGGGTGTTCGAGCATCCAGATCTCGTCCCGGGTCAGCGCATCGCGCGTGTCGGTGAAGTCGCGCATGCGTGCCCAGGTCTGCTCGTAACCGACACGGCCCAGGTGACGCAGGACCGGGGGCGCGACGGCGGTGCGGAGCGGCGGGGACACCGGTGGGCCGCTGCGCTTACCAGCCGAACCACAGGCGGATCGTGTCGATCAGCCAGTGCAGGAACCCGCCCTTGGGAACCTCGTCGAGGGCGACCAGCGGCACCGTCTTCAGGGTCTTGCCGTCGAGGCTGACGGTGGCGGCGCCCACCGTCTGGCCCTTGGCCAGCGGCGCGACCAGCGGTCCATCGATCTGCGTATCGATCCGCACGCGCTCGCTGCTGCCGCGCAACAGCGAGATGCTGACGGGTTCGAGCGTGCCGATGGCCACAGCATCGGCTGCGCCCTTGTACACCCGCACCGACTGGGCCGGCTTGTCGGCGCCGAGCAGATTCGCGGTCTCGAAGACGCGGAAACCGTAGTTGAGCAGCTCCAGGCTGGCCTGCTCGCGGTAGGCCCAGCTCTTGGCGCCCATCACCGCGGCGATCAGGCGGCGGCCGTTGCGCTGGGCCGACGTCAGCAGGCAGTAGCCGGCTTCCGAGGTGTGGCCGGTCTTGATGCCGTCCACGCTCGGGTCGCGGTTGAGCAGCAGGTTGCGGTTCGGCTGCTTGATCTTGTTCCAGGTGAACTCGCGCTCGGCGAACAGCGGGTACCACTCCGGGAAATCGTGGATCAGCGCACGCGCGAGGATCGCCAGGTCACGGGCGGTCGTGTAGTGGTCGGGATCGGGCAGGCCGGAGGCATCGACGAAATGGGAGTTCTGCATGCCGAGCCGGGCGGCGTACTGATTCATCAGTCCGGCGAACGCGGATTCGCTGCCGGCGACGTGCTCGGCGATGGCGATGGTCGCATCGTTGCCCGACTGGACGATGATGCCGCGCAGCAGGTCCTCGAGCCGGACCTGCGAGCCGACCTGCAGGAACATGCGTGACTCCGACGAGTCGATGCCCTGGCGCCAGGCCTTCTCGCTGATCAGCACGAGGTCGTCCGGCGACAGGCGCTTCTGACGGATCTCGTCGAAGACGATATAGCTGGTCAGCACCTTGGTGATGCTCGCCGGTGCGACACGCTGGTCGGCATTGCTCTCGGCGAGCACCTGCTGGCTGGCGTAGTCGTACAGGATGTAACTGCGCGCGGCGATCTCGGGCGGACTGGGCACCTGCGCCAGGGCCGGCAGAGCGAGGCTGAAAAGGCACAGGGTACGGATCAGGAGCTTCATTGCGGTGGGTAGGGGCGGGGACGGGGCGGCGCGCGGCCGGCGGCGATTTTATCGCAATGCAGCAATCGAGCCGCTACTGATGCATCCAGGTGGTCGTGTAGCCCTGGGCCTGCAGGCGGCTGCGCAGCGGTTCGGCGGCGGCGAGGTCGGCGAAGGGGCCGAGCACGACGCGATGCAGCGGCACGGCGCCCGCGGTCTCGTCGAGCAGGATCTGTACGCCGCCATGGCCCTGCTGGGCCAAAGTCTCGCGCAGGATCACGGCATTGATCGGATCGGCATAGGCGCCGACCTGCAGCCAGTTCTCGCGCGACGGTTCCGGAACCAGCGGATCGAGCGCGACGACTTCGACCTGCGTGCTGCCGTGGTGGAGCATGTCGAGCTTGGCGGCCGCGGCGTAGGACAGATCGATCACTCGACCCTTGTGGAACGGTCCGCGGTCGTTGACCCGTACGACGACGCTCTTGCCGGTGTCGAGCCGCGTGACGCGCACGTAGCTGGGGAGCGGCAGCGACTTGTGCGCGGCGGTCATCTGGTACATGTCATAGACCTCGCCGCTGGCGGTCTTCTGCCCGTGGAATTTCTTGCCGTACCAGGATGCGGTGCCGCGCTCGCGGAAACCCGCGGCACTGTCGAGCACGCGGTAGGTCTTGCCGAACACCTCATACACCGGCGCATTGCCGCTCGCCGATCTGGGTTCCGCGCGTGGGATCGCGTCCGGCGTCTCCTCGATCGCCGGCGGCACATCCTCGGGTCTGGGCGGCTCGTCCTTGGCCAGCGCGTAGCGCCCCGCATTGGGGTCCATGGAGTTGCGCGGCGGCAGCGGCGGCACCTCGGAGGACGGTCCGCGCGGCGGCGGCAGGCTGCTGCACGCGCCGAGCGTGAGCGCCAGCACCAGCGCCGCGGCAGGGGCGCCGATGCGTCTCAACGCGGCTCCTGTGCCGCCAACGCCGCTTCGATGCGCTGCGCCAGCTGCGCGACCGCCATGCCGTAGAACACCCGCGGGTTGTAGGTCATCACCGAATAAAAGTTGCGCATGCCCAGCCAATACTCGAAACCGCCATCGTCCAGCGGCAGCTCGATGAGTCCGACCGGCGTGTCGGCGGGCAGTTCCGTCTCCGCGCGGATGCTGAGCGCGGCGAGCTCGCCGCTGCGGTGGGTCACGCTGCGGCCATTGCGCGGGATCTTTTCGGCGGCCTTGCCGCCGACCACGGCGCGCACGACCAGCGGCTCGCCGCGCTGCCAGGCGCGCGCCGGATCGTACTGGGTGAGATAGCGCGCGATCGAGCCGATCGCATCGGGCAGCGACCACAGGTCGCGGCGGCCGTCGCCATCGAAGTCCAGCGCCAGCCGCCGGTAGTTGCTCGGCATGAACTGCGCCGCGCCCATCGCGCCCGCATAAGAGCCCTGCGGCCCCGTCGGTGCAAAGCCGAAGTCGCGGCAGAACGCGAAATACTCGGCGAGTTCGCCGAGGAAGAACGCATTGCGGGTCGGATGATCGAAGCCCTGCGTGCTCAGCGAGTCGAGCACACGCACCGTGCCGGTGATGCGGCCGTAGCGCGTCTCGATGCCGAGCACGCCCGCGATGACCGCCGGCGGCACGCCGAACTCTTCTTCGGCACGGGCAAACCACTGCGCGTGACTGCGCAGGATCTCGACACCGCCGCCGATCCGGCCGTCGTCGATGCGCCGCGCGTACTGGGTCCAGGTCTCCGTCTTCTCCGGGGCCTTCTGCTCCTGCTCGACGAGCTGCGGCAGCCGTTGCGCCAGTGACAGCGCCTGGCGGACCTGGTCGAGTTCCACGGCGCTGAACGCGTACTGCTGCTTAAGGCGCGCGAGCAGTTCGGGGGCTCGCGGATGCTCCGCATAGTCGGCCTGCGCGCTGCCGGCGCAGGTGAGCAGCCACGAAGCGAGAGCGATGCGGAGTCGTCGAGTCACTTGGCCAGCAGCTTGCGGTGCGTATGGATGGACATGAGCATACCGAAGCAGGCCAGCAGCGACACCGCCGAGGTGCCACCGTAGCTCACCAGCGGCAGCGGTACGCCCACGACCGGCAGCATGCCGATGACCATGCCGATGTTGATGAAGACGTAGACGAAGAAGGTCAGCGTCAGGCTGCCGCCGAGCACGCGCTCGAACGTGTTCTGCGCGCGCAGCGCGATCCACAGGCAGCGCCCGACGATGCACAGGTACAGGAACAGCAGCAGCAGGACGCCGAGCAGGCCGAGTTCCTCGGCGAAGACCGCGAAGATGAAGTCGGTATGCGCTTCCGGCAGGAAATCGAGCTTGGCCTGCGTGCCGTTGAGCCAGCCCTTGCCGAACAGACCGCCGGAGCCGATGGCGATCTTCGACTGCGTGATGTGATAGCCCGCGCCGAGCGGATCGCTCTCCGGATCGAGCAGCGTCAGGATGCGCTTGCGCTGGTAATCGTGCAGACGTTCCCACAGCAGCGGCGCGGCGGCGCCGACGGCCGCCAGCGCGCCGAGGATCCAGCGCCATTGCAGGCCGGCGAAGAACAGCGCGAAGCCGCCGGCGGCGATGATCAGCAGGGAGGTGCCGAGATCGGGCTGTTTGATGATCAGCGCCGCGGGCAGTCCGATCAGCGCCAGCGTGACCAGAATCGTCGGCAGGCTCGGCGGCAGCCTGCGGGTATGCAGGAACGCGGCGACCGTGACCGGCATCGCCAGCTTCATCAGCTCAGAGGGCTGGAAGCGCAGGACCCCCAGATCGAGCCAGCGCTGCGCCCCCTTGGCGGAGTCGCCGAGCACCAGCACCAGCACCAGCAGCAGCACGGTCAGGGCGTAGCCCCAGGGCACGACGGTGCGGTAGATGTCCGGCGGTGCCTGCGCCACGGCGATCATCGCCATCACGCCCAGCAGGATGCGCTGTGCCTGGCTCCACACCGCCGGCATCGAGTGACCGGAGGCGGAGTACTGCACGAAGATGCCGACGCCCGCCAGACACAGCAGCATGATCAGCAGCGGCAGGTCGATGTGCCAGGTTTCCAGCCAGTCGCTCATGCCCGGCTCGGGCTTGCGCGGCCGTGTGGCGTGCAGGACGTGCGCGATCATTCATCCACCTCCGTGGGCTGCGGCTCCGGTGCGGTGAGCTCCGCGGCGCTGCGGCCGTAGCGGATCTCGCCGAGCAGATACTGGTCCATCACCTGGCGCGCGATCGGCGAGGCCGCCGAACCGCCGTGTCCGGCGTGTTCGGCGATCACCGCGACGGCGATGCGCGGATCGTCGGCGGGCGCAAACGCGATGAACAAGGCGTGATCGCGCAGGTGGCGCGGCGTCGCCTCCAGCGTCGGCGCGACCTTCTCGTCCTGGCGCAGGCCCGCGACCTGCGCGGTGCCGGTTTTCGAGGCGATCCGGTACGGTGCGTCCCTGCCGATGCGATAGGCGGTGCCGCCGGCCGCGTGTGTCACGTCCTCCATCGCCTTGATGACGGTGTTCCACGAACGACCGTCCTTGAGTTCGATGGGGGGCAGCGGCTCCGGCGCGACGGTTTCGCGGTTCTTGCTGATCGGATCCTCGATCGCGCGCAGGACGTGCGGCTTGAAGCCGCCGCCGCGCATGGCGATGCGCGCCGTCATCTGCGCCAGCTGCAGCGGCGTCACCAGCGTGTAACCCTGGCCGATGCCGATGTTGAGGGTCTCGCCCGGGAACCAGGCTTCCTTGCGCACGCGCTGCTTCCACTCGCGCGACGGGAACAGGCCGCCCTTTTCCAGCGGCAGGTCGAGCCCGGTCGGCCGGCCCAGGCCGAACTCGCCCATCGCCCGGGCGATGTGGTCGATGCCCAGGCTCAGGGCCAGCTGGTAGAAGTACACGTCGCAGGAGCGCATGACGCCGGCCGCCATGTCCATCCAGCCGTGTCCGGTGCGTTTCCAGCAGCGGTACTTGCGCGACGATCCGGGCAGCGTCATCTCGCCGCGGCAGAACTCGCGGTGATCGGGATCGACCGCGCCGAATTCGAGACCGGCGAGAGCCATCGCCGGCTTGATCGTCGAACCCGGCGGGTAGGTGCCCTGCAGGGCGCGATTGAACAGCGGCCGCCCGGGATCGTCGAGCAGGGCCTTGTAGCTGGCCGCGTCGATGCCCTCGACGAACGGCTGCGGGTCGTAGCCCGGCTTGCTGACCAGTGCGATGACCTCGCCGTTGCGCGGGTCGAGCGCGACCACCGATCCGGTCAGGTCGCCGAGCGCCTGTTCGGCGACGAGCTGCACCTGCGCGTCCAGTGAAAGATACAGATTGCGGCCCGGGTAGCCCCGGCGGTAGTCGAGCTCGCGCAGTGGCCGGCCGTAAGCGTTGGCTTCGATGATCTTCGCGCCGGGCTGTCCGCGCAGCAGGTCCTCGTGACTCTTCTCGACGCCGACCTTGCCGATCTGATTGATGCCCTGGAAGCTGCGCTCGTCGGCCTGCTGCAGCTCTTCCTCGGTGATGCCGCCGACGTAGCCGACGACGTGCGCGCCGCTCGCGCCGAGCCGGTAATTGCGGGTCAGCCCGGCGGTGACCTCGACGCCGCGGAACTCGTGGCGGCGGATCTCGTAGGCGGCCACTTCCTCCATCGACAGGTTCGAGCGCAGCGGCACGCCGCGATAGCGCGGCGACTTGCGCACCCGGTCACGGAAGCGCTGGATGTCGGTTTCGGTCAGGTGGACCAGTTGCCCGAGCCGGGTCAGCAGACCCTTCATGTCATCGACCTGCTCCGGCGTGATCTCGAGCACGAACGACGGCTGGTTCTGGGCGAGGATGGTGCCGTTGCGGTCGTAGATCAGCCCGCGCACCGGCGCCACCGGCACCACGCGCATGCGGTTCTGGTCGGCACGCGTCGAGAAGTATTCGTGCCGCGCGACCTGCAGGTCGAAGAGCCGGACGACCAGCGCGATCAGGCCGAGCGCGACCAGGAAGCCGGCGAACAGGCTCCTCGACAGGAACGTCGCACGCTCCGCCTGGACGTTCTTGAGCGATTCGCGGCGCCGGCGCCGGGCCATCATGCCGGGCCGCTCACTCGTCGTCCGGTGTCTGGCGCAGCGCTTCCATGACGCTGAACAGCAGCGGCCAGAACAACGTGGTGGACAGCGCCGGCAGCCAGCGCAGCCAGGGATCGGCGTTGTGCTGGGTCGCGCCGTCCACCCAGAACATCAGGAAGCTGTACAGGGCCCAGGCCGGGATCAGCGCGAAGGTGGCCTGCCACAGCGGGAACAGGATGAAGATGCCGCGCAGACGCTCGACGATATAGACGACGAACACCAGTCCGAGCGAGTGCTGGCCGAGCGCGGTGCCGAACAGCACGTCCATCAGCAGACCGACGACGAAGGCCGGAAACAGCGTGGCCAGGCGCGGTTCGCGCAGCGCCCAGTACGCGAACATCAATGGCACCCAGGCCGGCCGTGCCGCGGCCAGCACGTCGGGCAGCCGGATCAGCTGCAGCGCCAGTGCGACCAGCAGGCTGAGCAAGAAGCCGAGGATCAGATTGCGGGTGGGTGTCACGGCCGGGGTTCGTCGGGATGGAGCTCGGCTTCATGGTTGTCCATGCGATAGCTCTCGCTCCACACCAGCAGGGCCTGGCGCCCCTGATTGAGGTGGGCGGCCGGCGTGGCGTAGGCCTCCATGAAATGTTCGCCGGCGACGTGCTTGACTTCATAGACCGTGCCGACCGGATAACCGGCCGGAAAGCGTCCGCCGAGCGCCGACGACACCAGCAGGTCGCCGACCTGGATGTCGGCGTTGCTGGCGAGGAAGGGCAGGCGCAGCCCGAGTTCGCCGCTGCCGATGGCGATGGTCTGCATGCCGGTGCGGTTGACCTCGACCGGGATGCCGTGATCCGGGTCGGTGATCAGCAGGGCCTTGGATTGCAGCGGACTGACGTCGATCACCTGGCCGAGCACGCCGTGCGCGTCGATCAGGGCCTGGCCGCGATAGACCTGGTGGCGCGTGCCCTTGTTCAGCGTGATCTGGTTGCGGTAAGGATCCTGGCTGATGCCGATGATCTCGGCGATCAGCACCTCGTCCTCGATGCGGCCGGCCGAGGCGAGCAGTTCGCGGATGCGCCGGTTCTCCGCTTCCAGCGCTTCGAGCTTCTGCAGCCGCGCCTCCAGCAGCAGCTGCTTTTCGCGGAACTCGCGGTTCTCACGCTGCAGGGTCTCGCGGCTGTCGAGATTCTCCGCGGCCGACATCAGCCCGCTGGGCAGGGACACCAGCCACACCAGTGGCGTCAGCATGAACGACAGCGAGGTCCGCACCGGCTGCAGGCCGTCGCCGCGCGAGTCGTTGAAGATCAGCGCGACCGACACCGCGGCCAGGAAGAACGTGCGGAGGCCCAGACCCGGTCCGCGTGGGAACAACGGTCGGCGATGGGTCTCGGGCAGCGTGTTCAAGTCGGGAAAGCCAGTTTGCAGGTCGCAGGCTGCAGGTCGCAGACAGGGGACACGCCTTTACTCTGCAGCCTGCGCCCCGCAGCCTGCAACCGCCGTAGCCTTCAGTCCAGGCTGTAGAAATCCGACTGCCGGTCGAGCATGTCCAGCACCATGCCGCCGCCGCGCGCGACGCAGGTCAGCGGGTCGTCGGCGATGATCACCGGCAGGCCGGTCTCTTCGGAGATCAGCTTGTCGAGGTCGCGCAGCAGGGCGCCGCCCCCGGTCAGGACGATGCCGCGCTCGGCGACGTCGGAGCCCAGTTCCGGCGGCGTGCGTTCGAGCGCCTGCTTGACCGCCTTGACGATGCCGGACAGCGGCTCCTGCAGCGCGTCGAGGATCTCGTTGGAGTTCATCGTGAAGTTGCGCGGCACGCCGGCGGCCAGGTGGCGGCCGACGACGTCGATCTCCTGCACCTCGTGGCCCGGGAAGGCGGTGCCGATCTGGATCTTGATGCGCTCGGCGGTGGCCTCGCCGATCAGCATGTTGTACTGGCGGCGCACGTAGGAGACGATCGATTCGTCGAACTTGTCGCCGCCGATGCGCACCGACTCGGCATAGACGATGCCGTTGAGCGAGATCACCGCGACTTCCGAGGTGCCGCCGCCGATGTCCACCACCATCGAGCCGCGCGCCTCGCCGATCGGGATGCCGGCGCCCAGCGCGGCCGCGATCGGCTCCTCGATGACCCAGACCTTGCGCGCGCCGGCGTTTTCGACCGACTCGCGGATCGCACGACGCTCCACCTGGGTCGAGCCGTAGGGCACGCAGACGACGACGCGCGTCATCGGCCGCATCATCCGGCCCTTCTGCACCTTGCGGATGAAGTGCTGCAGCATCTTCTCGGTGACGGTGTAGTCGGCGATCACGCCGTCACGCAGCGGGCGCACCGTGGTGATGTTGGTCGGCGTGCGGCCGAGCATCTGCTTGGCCTCGATCCCGACCGCCTCGACCTTCTTGGCGCCGCGCGCGTCCATGCGGATCGCGACCACCGAGGGCTCATTGAGGACGATGCCTTCGTCACGCACATAGACCAGCGTGTTGGCGGTGCCCAGGTCGATGGACAGGTCATTGACAAACAGACGGCGGACGGCGTCGAACATCGCGTGTGGCCTGGTAGGGTTGGGTGAGGGATCCGGAAGGCGAATAACAATGCGCCCGCCGGTCCGGCGGGCGGCACAATCCATGTAGAATTGTGCATTCGCACATCTTAAACGATTTTCCCGCCGTGACCGACTCCCCGCCGGTCGGCGGCGACCCCGCATGAACAGACCCTGAAGGATGGGCCCGACATGAGCCTCACCGCCGAACAAGTCCAGCAAGTCGCCCACCTCGCCCGGCTCGGCCTGCAGCCGGCGCAGGTCGAGCCTTACGCCCGCCAGCTGTCCGACATCCTGCAGATGGTCGATCAGCTGTCGCGGGCGCAGACCGACGGAGTCGAGCCGATGGCGCACCCCCTGGAGATGCAGCAGCGCCTGCGCCCGGACGCCGTGACCGAGGGCGACCGGCGCGAGGCTTTTCAGGCCATCGCGCCGGCAGTCGAGAATGGTCTGTACCTGGTGCCGAAGGTCATTGAATAAATCCGTGACAGGTGACACGTGACGGGCGATTCGTAGCCATCGCGCACGAGTCCGCCATTCGCGAGTCGCCAGTCACCAGTCACGAGTCACGACAGGAATGCACACACTCTCCATCAAAGAACTGGCCGCCGGCCTGCGGTCGCGCAAGTTCAGCAGCCGCGAGCTGACCCAGCATTATCTGAAGCGCATCGAGTCTCTCGATCCACAGCTCAACAGCTACATCACCGTGACCGCCGAGCGTGCGCTGGCGCAGGCCGATGCGGCCGACGCGAAGCTGGCACGCGGCGAGGGCGGCGCCTTGACCGGCATTCCGCTCGCGCAGAAGGACATCTTCTGCACCGAGGGCGTGAAGACCAGCTGTGGCTCGCGCATGCTCGACCGCTTCGTCGCGCCTTACGACGCGACGATCGTCAGGAAGCTGCATCAGGATGCCGGCATGGTGATGCTCGGCAAGTGCAACATGGACGAGTTCGCGATGGGCTCGTCGAACGAGACCAGCTGGTACGGACCGGTCAAGAATCCCTGGGACGTGACGCGCGTGCCCGGCGGCTCGTCGGGCGGCTCGGTCGCCGCGGTCGCGGCGCGACTCGCGCCGGTGGCCACGGCCACCGACACCGGCGGCTCGATCCGCCAGCCCGCAGCGCTGACCAATCTCACCGGCATCAAGCCGACCTACGGGCGCGTGTCGCGCTACGGCATGATCGCGTTCGCCTCCAGCCTCGATCAGGCCGGCGTCGTCGCGCGCAGCGCGGAGGACGCGGCCCACGTGCTGCAGGCGATGTCCGGCTTCGATCCGCTGGATTCGACCAGCGTCGAACGGCCCGTGGACGATCTCGTCGGCGGACTCGGCCGCTCCATCAAGGGACTGCGGATCGGTCTGCCCAAGGAATACTTCGCCGAAGGCCTGGCGCCGGCGGCGCGCGAACGCGTGATGGCCGCGGTGAGGCAGTTCGAGGCGCTCGGCGCGGTGATCTCCGAGATCTCGCTGCCCAACTCGCCGCTGTCGGTGCCGACCTATTATGTCGTCGCCCCGGCCGAGGCCAGCTCCAATCTCGCGCGCTACGACGGCGTGCGCTACGGTCATCGCGCCGCGGACGCGAAGACGCTGGAAGAGATGTACAAGCGCTCGCGCGGCGAAGGCTTCGGCGCCGAAGTGCAGCGCCGCATCATGATCGGCACCTACGTGCTCAGCCACGGCTACTACGATGCCTACTACCTGAAGGCACAGAAGGTGCGCAAGCTGATCTACGAGGACTTCAAGCGCGCGTTCGCGTCGGTCGATCTGGTGCTCGGTCCGACTGCGACCGACGTCGCCTTCAAGCTCGGTGCCAAGACCGACGACCCGGTCGCGATGTACCTCAACGACATCTACACGATCGCCGCGAACCTCGCCGGCATTCCGGCGATGTCGCTGTCCTGCGGCTTCGTCGATGGATTGCCCGTGGGCCTGCAGCTGATGGGCAATTACTTCGACGAGGCGCGCCTGCTCAACGCCGCGCACCAGTACCAGCAGGCGACGGATTTCCACACGCAGATGCCCAAGGCATTCCAGTAAGGGCGCGACGACATGGCATACGACACTTCCACCTGGGAAGCAGTGATCGGCCTCGAGGTCCACTGCCAGCTGCTGACGAAATCGAAGATCTTCTCGGGTGCATCCACGACCTATGGCGCGGCGCCGAACACGCAGGCCGACGCGGTGACGCTCGGCCTGCCCGGCGTGCTGCCGGTGCTCAACGCCACCGCGCTGGAGATGGCGGTGAAGTTCGGCTTGGCGATCGACGCGCAGATCGCCGAGCGCTGCGTGTTCGCGCGCAAGCACTATTTCTATCCGGATCTGCCCAAGGGCTACCAGATCTCGCAGTACGAGCTGCCGATCGTCGCCAAGGGCCATCTCGACATCGAGCTGCCCGGCGGCGAGACCAAGCGCATCGGCATCACGCGCGCGCACATGGAAGAAGACGCCGGCAAGTCGCTGCACGAGGGCTTCGTCGGTACGACCGGCATCGACCTCAACCGTGCCGGCACGCCGCTGATCGAGATCGTCTCCGAGCCGGACATCCGCTCGGCCGCGGAGGCCGTGGCCTATCTGAAGAAGCTGCACCAGCTGGTCGTGTACCTCGGCATCTGCGACGGCAACATGCAGGAAGGCTCGTTCCGCTGCGACGCCAACGTCTCCGTGCGTCGCAAGGGCGAGACGAAGTTCGGCACGCGCACCGAGACCAAGAACGTCAACTCGTTCCGTTTCGTCGAGAAGGCGATCGAGTACGAGATCGAGCGCCAGATCGAGGTGATCGAATCCGGCGGCAAGGTCGTGCAGGAGACGCGCCTGTTCAACCCGGACACCGGCGAGACGCGGGCGATGCGCAGCAAGGAGGAGGCGATGGACTATCGCTACTTCCCCGACCCGGACCTGCTGCCAGTGGTCGTCGGCACCGCCGAGATCGAACGCATCCGCGCGACGATGCCGGAACTGCCGGAGGCCAAGAAGACCCGCTTCATGACGCAGTACGGATTGTCCAAGTACGACGCCACCGTGCTCACGGGCGAGGCCGCGCTCGCCGACTACTACGAGGCCGTGGTCAAGACCTCCGGCGCGGACGCCAAGCTGTGTGCCAACTGGGTCAGCGGCGATCTGCTCGGCGCACTGAACAAGCTGGGCAAGGACATCGGTTCCTCACCGGTGAGCGCCGCGATGCTCGCCGGCCTGCTCGTGCGCCTCGCCGACAAGACCATCTCCGGCAAGATCGCCAAGGATGTCTTCGAGGCGATGCTCGCCGGCGAGGGGGGAAGCGATGCTTCCGCCGCCGACGCCATCATCAAGGCCAGGGGTCTGGTGCAGATCACCGACGAAGGACCGATCCTCAAGGCCATCGAGGACGTCATGGCGAAGAACCCGCAACAGCTCGCCGACTACCGCGCCGGCAAGGACAAGCTGCTCGGCTTCTTCGTCGGCCAGGTGATGAAGGCCACGCAGGGCAAGGCCAACCCGGACCTGGTCAACAAGCTGCTGAAGGAAAAGCTCTGAACCAGCTCGCCGAATTCCTGTTCCCGGAGCTGGGCGCGCGTGGCGCCATCGTCGAGTTCGACGAGGGGATCGACGCGATGCTCGGCTCGCGGCCGTATCCGCCCGACGTGCGTCGCCTGCTCGGGCAGGCGGTCGCGGCGATGCCGCTGCTCGCCGCCAACACCAAGTTCGAAGGCCGCATGAGCCTGCAGTTCCAGGGCCAGGGCGCACTCAGGATGCTGGTCGCGCAGATCGAGAGCAGCCTGCAGGTGCGCGGTATGGCCAAGTGCGACGCTGGGGCGCAGGGGAACTTCGAGGCCCTGATGGGTGGTGGTCTGCTCGGCCTGTTGCTCGAACCGGCGCGCGGAGAGCAGAACTACCAGGCGATGGTGGCGATCGAGGGCGGCAGCCTCGCGGCCGCACTGGAGCACTACTACGCGCACTCGGAGCAGATTCCCTCGCTCATGCGCCTGGCCGTCGGTGACGGCCGCATCCGCGGCATCGTGCTGCAGCGCCTGCCCCTGGGCGAGAAGCACAGCAGCCCGGCAAACTGGGAGCACCTGGCGGCGCTGTTCGCCACGCTCGGCGAGGACGAGCTGGCCGCGACCGACGCCGCGACGATCCTGCGCCGGCTGTTCCATGCCGAGACGCTGCGCCTGTTCGAGCCGCGGCCGGTGCATCTGGCCTGCCGCTGCAACCGCCGCAGCATCGCGACGATGCTGCTGTCCCTGGGCGAGAATGAACTCCACGAGCACATCGCCGAGCACGGACGGTTCGACGTGACCTGCGAATTCTGCGGTCGCCAGTACCTGTTCACGGCCGCCGACGTGGACGAACTGTTGCTGGCCGCGCGCACGCAGCCGGGCACTTCGACGAGGCACTGAGTGATCATCCCGCGTTACCACGTCGCCGAGTCGCTCATCGCGGGTGCGGGCCGGGGCCTGT
The DNA here is from genome assembly GCF_040066175.1 of Fontimonas sp. SYSU GA230001. Lineage (NCBI taxonomy): Bacteria > Pseudomonadati > Pseudomonadota > Gammaproteobacteria > Nevskiales > Nevskiaceae > Fontimonas > Fontimonas sp. SYSU GA230001. Next base: position 36,405 of record NZ_JBEAAM010000024.1, on the reverse strand, counting down.
TCGTCGATGAAGCGGTCGCGCGTGGCGCGGTCATCATCGCGCCGGACGGGGTGCACACGGTGTGGCCGGAGGCGCGCCTGCGCCAGTACCCGCCCGACTCCCGGGAAGTGCAATCCAGCGTGCGCTGGTTCGAGAACTGGTTCTCGCTGACACCCGAATGGAGCGACGAGTGCTACGTCAACCACTCGTACACGCCGACTGCGCTCTGGCACCTCGGCTTCATCTTCGCGCTGGATGACGTCCCAGCCGGCACCGAAGTGACGATGGACTATCGCTACGTGATCGGCGACGGCGAGCGCATGCCCTTTGCCGACGCACAGACCGGGCGCGAGATCGTCGGCTTGCCGTGGGCCGAGGCGTTGACCGCCTCGGCCACGATCCTGGCGAAGTTGAAGCGCTGATCAGGCGCCGACGTGAACGCCCGGGATTACGCCGCGCCCGAGAGCGCGGCGGTGCGGGCACCGTACACCAGGATGTTGCGGCCCTGATCCTTGACCAGCCCATCGCTGCGCAGCTTCTTGAGCGCACGGCCGGCCATTTCGCGTGAGCAGCCGATGTGGCGGGCGAGTTCGACGCGGCTGATGCGCACGACGGCGCCGTTCGGGTGCGGCAAGGCGCCGGGCTTGTGGCTCAGGCGCCGCAGCGCCTGGGACAGCCGTCCGGTGACGTCGAGGAAGGTCTGCTGGGCGACGCGCTGGCTGACTTCGCAGAGGCGTCGCGCGAGCTGTGCCGCGACCTCGAACATGAAATCGGGATGGGAGCGGGCGAAGCCGCGCAGTTCGGAGCAGCCGATCTCGGCGACCAGCGTCGCGCCGCGCGTCCGCACCAGCGCACCATTGAGGTCCGCGCCGGGGAACAGGCAGGCTTCACCGAAGAATTCGCCGGGATTGAGGTAGGCCAGCACGATCTCGCGGCCGTTGCTGTCCTCCAGCATCAGGCTCACCGAGCCCTTGAGCACGAGGAACAGCGACTGCGGTGACTCGCCGCTGTGCACGATGGTGTGCCGCGGCGGCAGGCTGCGCTTGAGTGACTGGGCAATGAATGCCTGAATTTCCGGTCTGTCGAACATCGCAACCTCCGCGGCCGTGCTGGGGATGGCGCACAGACTGGTCGCACGTGCGCATCGGCACAATTGGCCGGATGGCTAGGGTCCACCGCCCGGGACCCTAGCCATCCGGCTAATACCCGGACCGCAGGGCAAGGGGTATCTTTGGGCGTCGCCGCTCGCGCCCGAGTCAGATCCGGGACGTGAATCCAGAACCGGAAACCATGCAGCCGCACAGCGCAGACCAGATGGATTCAGAACCCGTGTTGCGTTCGCCGCAGGGCGAACTGGTGCTGCTGATCGCCAATCAGGCGCGGCGCATTCCGACGCAGCGCTACCTGACCAGCATCCTGATGGGCCTGCTGCTGATGCTGTACGTGCCGGCCGCCCTGTCGCTCGCCTGGATGCTGGCGGTGTACTGGCTGGTCATGCTGCGCACGCAGATGATCATGAAGCTCGAGGCCGATGCCACGCGCAGCGACGTCGACAAGCTGCGGCGCATGACCGGGCTGTACGCGCTGACCGGCGTGGCTCAGGTGGCGGTGGTGGCGTTTTTCCCGCTCGTGCCGGTGCTGATCCAGGCGGTGATCACGATCTACCTGGTCGGCGTGTGTTCGGCCACGCTGCAGGCCACGGCCGGCTATCGCCCGATCTGCCTGCCGTACACGCTGATCATGATGGTGCCGCTGGCGATCGCCTGGGGCGTCACGCCCGGCGACGAGACCGGCCATCTGGAACGGCTGATCTTCGCGGCGCTGACCCTGGTCTACATCACCGCGCTGCTCGGCCACGCCAAGGGTCTGTACGCGGTGTTCCTGGAGTCCTACGACATCCGTATGCAGCGCGTCGAGCTGAACAATCGCCTGCGCGAGGCGCTGGCCAACGCGGAGTCGGCGAACCAGGCGAAGACGCGCTTCCTCGCCTCGGCGAGCCACGACCTGCGCCAGCCGATCCATGCCCTGTCACTGTTCAGCGGCTCGCTGCAGATGCGACCGATGGACGGGCGCACCGCCGCGATCGCCCGCCAGATCGACCTCGCGGTGAAATCGCTCGGCTCGCAGCTCGACGCGCTGCTGGACATCTCGCGGCTGGACGCCGGGGTGATCGAGCGCTCGATCTCGACGGTGGACCTGTGCGGCCTGGTGGCGCAGCTCGCCGACGAGTTCCGGCCGCAGGCCGAAGGCAAGGGCCTGCGGCTGCGCGCGCGCTGCGAGACCGGCATGTACGTGCGCACCGATCCGACGCTGATGCAGCGCATCCTGCGCAACCTGCTGTCCAACGCCATCAAGTACACCGACCATGGCCACGTCGAGATCGTGGTCGAGCGTGTCGGTGCGCATTACCGCGTGCGCGTCACCGACACCGGGCAGGGCATCCCGGCGTCCGAGCACCAGCACATCTTCGAAGAGTTCTATCAGCTGCAGAACCCGGAGCGGGATCGCAGCAAGGGGCTGGGCCTGGGCCTGGCCATCGTCAGGAGGCTGACACAGATGCTCGACATCGAAATCAAGCTCGACTCCGCGCCGGGCCGGGGCAGCAGCTTCTGGGCCGACCTGCCCGCGGTGCGCAGTGAAACGAGTCCGTTCCCCGAAGCGCCCGAAGCGACGGATCCAGCATCGCCCGGGGTGAAGATCCTCGTCGTGGACGACGAGGAGGCGATCCGCGTCGGGATGAAGACGCTGCTCGAGGAAATGGGCTTCGCGGTCCAGGCGGTGGCCTCGACCGACGCGGCGATCGACGCCTCGCGTCTGTTCCAGCCGTCGGTCGTGCTCGCCGACTGGCGGCTGCGTGGCGATGACAGCGGCCTGCACACGATCAAGGCGCTGCGCATGGTCTGGCCGCAGCTGCCGGCGCTGCTGATCAGCGGCGACACCGCGCCGGACCGGCTGCGCGAAGCGCGCACCGCCGGCGTGGAGCTGCTGCACAAGCCGGTCGATGCGCTGCAACTGCGCGACTCCATCCTCAAGGCCGTGCAGGCATGACCGGCTGGCAACCGGAGCCGAGTCGCAAGACGACGCGCTGGTTGTCCCGGGAAGCGGCGGAACTGTTCGCCGATGCGCGGCGCTGCGCTGCGACGCCGGACGGCATCGAGCCGGCCTTCGACGTGCTCGTCATCGGCAGCGGTTACGGCGGCGCGATCGCTGCTGCCGAACTGGCCGGCTGGCGCGCGGCGTCCGGGCAGCCGGCGCGCATCGCGCTGATCGAGCGCGGCCGCGAGTACCTGCCCGGTGCGTTTCCGTCGCAGCTGTCCGAGCTGCCGACGCAGCTGCGCGGCGGTTTTGCCAACCGCAGGCGCGGCGGCGAAGGGCTGTTCGACATCCGCGCCGACGGTGATCTGGGCGTCGTGCAGGCCAACGGCCTGGGCGGCGGTTCGCTGATCAACGCCGGCGTGATGGAGGCGCCGCGGCCGGAGGTGTTCGATGCGCGCTGGCCACAAGCCCTGCGCGGCGGTGCCGCGCTCGCCGGCTGCTACGACGAGGCGCGCCGCATGCTCGGTGCGGTGCTGCCGGATGGCCGGCCCAACCGGATCGACGTGCACGCGGCGCACGGCCAGTCGCTGCCGGCGAAGACGCGTGTACTGTGCGACATGGCGCCGCAGCCGGATGCCTTCCGCCTGGCGAGCCTCACGGTGGCGATGCGCGACGGCCCCAGCGCCGGCGGCGTGCAGCTGCACGCCTGCAAGCGTTGCGGCGACTGCGTGACCGGCTGCAATCACGGCGCCAAGGAATCGCTCGACACCAACCTGCTGGTGCGCGCGGCGCAGGGCGGTGTGGAGATCTGGTGCGGCGCGACCGCGCTGCGGCTGCAGAGGCCGCGCGGCCGCGGCGAGTGCTGGGCCGTGCAGCTCGCGCACACCGACGAGCGCCTGGCGCTGCGCGAGGCCCGCGAATTCTGGGTCGGTGCGCGCCGCGTGATCCTCGCGGCCGGCAGTCTGGGCTCGACCGAGATCCTGCTGCGCACGCGCGAGACCTGCGCCGACCTCAAGTTCTCTGCGCAGCTCGGCCGCCGCTTTTCCGGCAACGGCGACAGCATCACCTTTGGCTATGGGTACGGCGATACGGCGCGGGCCAATGCCGTGGCGGACGAGGATCAGCCGCCGGGCCAGCGCGAGATCGGGCCGACCATCACCGGCCTGATCCACACGCAGGCCGGCCCGGCGCAGGCGCCGCGCAAGTGGCCGATCGTGATCGAGGAGATGGCCGTGCCGGGGGCCCTGCGTCGCGCCGCCGAGGAAGTGATCACGACTGCGGATGTCCTGCGCCGGCTCGACGAGTGCGACCGCAGCCCGCATGTCGCGGGCCATCCGCCGGACGACGGCTTTGCCGTGCACCGCGAACGCATCCGCGACATGTCGATCTTCGCGGCGATGGGCGACGACGGTGCCGGCGGGCAGCTGCGCCTGAGCCCGGGTGGTGAGCGTGCCGCGCGCGACGGCCAGATCGACATCGTCTGGCCAGAGCTGCGCACGCTGCCGCTGTTCGATGCGCAGGTGGATCGCATCGGCGAGCTGGCGCGAGGCGCGAAGTATCGCGGGCGCACGCTGGCCAATCCGCTGTGGCGGCCGCTGCCGGAGCGGATGGCGCGGATGCTGGGGCTGCGCGACGGCACGCCGGTGACGGTGCATCCGCTCGGCGGCTGTCCGATGGCCGACCGCGTCGCCGACGGCGTGGTCGATGATTGCGGGCGCGTCTATGACGCGGGCCCGGTCGATCCAGAGCAGTCTTTTCACGACGGGCTGTACGTGCTCGACGGCGCGATCCTGCCGTGCGCGCTGGGCATCAACCCGGCGCTGACCATCGCGGCCGTCGCGCTGCGTGCCGTGCGCGTGCTGCGCAGCGAGTGGCAGTGGCGAGCGCCGGCGCCGGAGACGCCGGCGGCGGCACCGCCGCTCGTGCGGCCGATCCTGCGCGATGTCGAACACGAGACGCGCAGCCGCGCGGCGCGGTCCGGCAACGGGACCGTCGTCGGCATCAGCGAACGGCTGTCCGGTGCCGTGTTCCTGCGCGACCGTCGCGGCATCCGCCGCCGGTGCCGCGTCGAACTGACGCTCAGCTACACGCCCAAGCGCCTGAGCCAGCTCTACACGCCCGACGCCGCAGGCCGGTTGAGCGCTGCGTCGCTGGACGTGCGTGCCGAACCGGCATCCGCGACGCGGCTGCGCATCTTCCTGCACGACGAGTGGGAACGCATACAGAAGTCGGGCCTGGATGCGGCGGCGCGCGAACGCCTGGAAGCGGCTGCCGCGCGCAGCTACGAGTTGTCCGGCACCCTGACGCTCCTGCAGCGGGCGCCCAGCCGCGCGTGGCGGCGTGTGCTGTGCGCGGGCCTGGCCTGGGCCGGCAACCGCGGCGTGCGTGATGTCTGGCGCAGTTTCACCGGTGCCGAGGCCGCGCCGGCGCAGGGCTGGCGCGCGTACATCAGTGGCCTGATCCGCCTGGCCAGCCGCGCCGGTGAGATCCGCTGCTTCGACTACGCGCTGCGCATCGGCGCCGAGATTCCCGGCCCCACCGCCGATGCGGGTGCGCGCTTCGACGCGGGCGCGGACCTCGTCGGTGGCGCGATCGTCGGCGGCAAGCGCATCCGTTACACGCGCCAGGGCAATCCCTGGCGGCAGTTGCAGGAGCTGCGTCTGAGCGAGTTCGCCGGCAGGCTGGCGCGACCGCGCTCGGCAGTGCTGGCGCTGGACCCGCGGTACTTCGCCGAGCGCAGCCATCCGCTGCTGCGCATCGAAGCGCAGCGCGATCACGTCGAGGCGCTGGCCGACCTCGCGTCGCTAGCCGCCTACGTGCTGCGCATGATGCTGTCGATCCACGTCTGGAACACGCGCAAGCCCGATCCGCCGACGCCGCGCCGCGTGCAGCGCCTGCCGGGCGCGCTGCCGGGCTTGCCGGAACCGCAGCGGCACTGGATCGAGGTCGATCGTCTCGGCGCGCAGCCGGTGCAGCTGTGCCTGACGCGCTACCGCAGCGACGCCCCGCCGGCCGGCGCCCCGACAGCGCCGGTGCTGCTGATCCACGGCTATAGCGCCAGCGGGACGAGCTTCGCGCATCCCGCCCTCAAGCCCGGGCTGGCGCGAGATCTGGCCCGCGACGGCCGCGACGTCTGGGTCGCCGACCTGCGCAGCAGTGCCGGACTGCCGACGGCGACGCAGCCGTGGACGATGGAGCAAGTCGGCCTCACCGACATCCCCGCGGCGGTCGATTTCATCTGGCAGCGCACCGGCCGACGGCCGATCGACGTCGTCGCGCACTGCATGGGCGCGGTGATGCTGAGCATGGCGGTGCTGTCGGCGCGCAAGACTGCCGACGAGCTGGTCGAGCTGCTGCGGCCGCGCGGCGCCGATCCGGCGTCGGTGCCGATCGATCGCTTTGCCGAGGCCCGGCGCGCGCTGCCGCAGCGGCTGCGCCGCGTCGTGCTGTCGCAGAACGGCCCGGTGATGGTGATGAGCCAGCAGAACGTGTTCCGCGCCTACGTGATGTCGTACATCGAGGCGCTGTTCGGTCCGCTGCGTTACGACTTCCGGCCGGACGCCGAGCCGGGCCTGGCGATGCAGCTGTTCGACCGCCTGCTCGCCGGCCTGCCGTATCCCGACGAGGATCTGCGGCGCGAGAACAATCCGCGCGTCTGGCGGCACCTGCGCTTCGTCGGCACGCGCCATCGCATGGACGCGCTGTACGGGCGCACGTTCTCGCTGAAGAACCTCGACGACGAAGTGCTGGAGCACATCGACGACCTGTTCGGCCCGCTGAGCCTGGATACCGTCGCGCAGGTGATCCACTTCGCGCGGCTGGAGACGATTGCCAGCCGCGCCGGCCGCAACCGCTTCGTCAGCGCGCAGGCCCTGCGCGAGTGCTGGACGTTTCCGACGCTGGCCGTGCACGGCACCGAGAACGGACTGGCCGACATCGCCACGCTGTACCGCTTCGAAGCGGTGATGAAGGCAGCCGGCCGTGATGTGCGCATCCAGCCCCTCGAAGGGCAGGGACATCAGGACAGTCTGATCGGCACGCGTTCACTCGAAACCTTCGCGCACATCCGCAGATTTCTCGACGCGGATGCCGCTGCGGAGGGCGCAGCGCCCATGCGTCGCTGCTTCGCGCAGCCGCCGGCCTTCGGCCCGATCCTCGGCCTCGACGCGCAGCAGCGGCTGCACGCCGGCATCGGCACTTCTCCGCGTCTGGGCGCGCCGCAGGCGCTGTGCGTGCTGCCGATCGAGCGGGTCGGCGAACGCTGGGAATACGCCGGTCCGCTGCGCCGCCTGGGGATGACCCTCGCGCAGACGCTGCAGCCGGTTCCCGCAGGCGGCGAGTGGTTCGCGTTCCCGCTGCCGGCGTGGACGCGGACGGTGCCACGGACGCTGCTGCTCTTCATCTACGCCTCGTCCGCTGCGCCGACCGACGCCGAGCTCGCGGCTGCCGTCGCGGCAGCGCTGGGCAGGCTCGCAGCTGGAGCGCGTGACGAGCGTCTGGGTTGCATCGAGACCGGCGCCGCGGCATCGCCGACGGCACCGCTGCGGCTGGCGCTGGGCAGTTGCGGCTATCCGCCGGGCATCTTCAACCATGTGCCCGCTGCGGACGCCTGGCGGCGGCTCAACGCACGCCTCGATCGCGGCGCGGGTCCGCACCTGCTGCTGCTGACCGGTGATCAGGTGTACGTGGATGCGACCGCCGGACTGTTCGATCCGGTGCAGGCGCACGATCGCTTCGCGCGGCCGCACGAGGCCTGGCTGCACGACACCGAGGTGCGCGACGCGCTGCGCCGCGTGCCGGCGCTGACGCTGCCCGACGATCACGAGATCGACGACAACTGGCAGCCGGTGGCCGGCCGTCCCGGCGATCCGGTGTACGACGCCAACGAGCGCCTGCGCCGCGACGGCATTGCCCACTTCGAGCGCTACCAGCGTCCCGCCGGACCTGCGCCCGGTCGTGGCGGCGGCGACCAGTCGCTGCAGTTCGACTGTGCCGGCGTGCGCCTGTTCATGCTCGACACGCGCACGCAGCGCCGGCTGCGTTCGGTGGCGCGGCCCGATGCGCCGATGCTCGACGAGCTGCAGCAGTGGCCGGCGCTGCGGCGCTGGCTGCTCGATCCAGCGTACCGCGACGTTCCCAAGCTGATCGTGTCCCCGGCGGCGCTGCTGCCGCGCCATCGGCGCGCGACGCGCGCCCGGCCCGTCTTCGGACCGCCCGACACGGGCGTGCACGCCGCGCTGCGCGCTGACGGCTGGGACGGCTACCCCGACACGTTCTACCGGCTGCTCGCGCTGATCGCCGAGCATCGCATCCCGCGCGTCGTGTTCCTGTCCGGCGACGAACATCTGGGCCTGCTGGCCGAGGCGCGCTTGCGCGGGCCGCGGCACGCGCCGGGCGAACGCGGCGTGCGCCTGCTGTCGATCCACACGCCGGGACTGAACACACCGTACCGCTTCGCCAACGCGCAGGAGGCCGACTTCATCCTGCGCGAACGCTTCCGCTTCGCCAGCGCCGGCAACGACCGCTACGCCTGCGCGCTGCGCACCGAGACGTTCTCCGGCGCCGGATTCACCTGGATCACGCTGGAACGCGACGGCAAGGGCTGGTCGCTGGTCGTCGAGTTCGACGACGGCAGCGGCAGTCCCGGTCGCCGGCGCCGTTTCGACCTTTGACGTTCCGGATGGGCCAGGCCGCCATGCCTTTCTGACGCTGCGGCGCTCGCCGCCGCAGCCGGCCGCATGCACACTATTTGCTCAACCGGTTGGCAAGGCTTGCGTCCGATGAGCGACGGCATCACCCAGGAACTGCGTCACCGCGGCTTGCAGCTCAACGAGCGCATCGCCGCGTGGCTCGACAACGGCTTCGAGTGGCTGTTCATGCGCGGCTTTCTCGTGCAATCCGGCTCGACGCCCTACGAGACCCTGATCGACGGCGACCCGATGTCGCTGCGCTACTACCCGCTGCCGGAATCGGCGTCGATCGAGCTGGCCGACGGCGCGCGCATGGCGGTCCGACGGCAGCGGCATCCGGTGCCGCTGCTGCTGGTGCCGCCGCTGGGCGTGACCACGGAAGTGTTCGACCTGCTGCCGCAGCGCAGCCTCGTGCGCTACATGGCCGCGCGCGGCTTCCACACGTATCTGGTGGACTGGGGCAGGCCGGAGCGGCGTCATGCGCAGCTGTCGCTGCGCGACTACGCCGTGGACATGCTCGGCCAGGCGATCGCCGAAGTGCGCCGCCACAGCGGCGCGCAGCCGGTGTCGGTGATGGGCTGGTGCATGGGCGGACTGCTGGCACTGATGCACGCCGGGGCCACGCGCGACCGCAACATCCGCAACCTGATCACCGTCGCCAGCCCGATCGACATGCGCAGCAGCGGCGTCATGGCGCAGGCCGCGCGCGTGCTCAATGCCTCGGCACGCCTGATCCGCCGCTTCACCTCGTTCCGGCTCGACCGGCTCGACCCGGCGCACCTGCAGGCGCCGGGCTGGACGACGACGCTGGCGTTCAAGCTGACCGCGCCGCTCGCCAGCCTGACGCCCTACTGGGATCTGCTGACGCGCCTGGCCGACCGCGACTACCTCGAAGTGCACGCGACGACGTCCGACTACCTCGACAACATGCTGATGTACCCGGCCGGCGTCGTGCGCGACATGCTGGTGCGGGTCGTTGTCGATAACCGTCTGGCCGAGGGCAGCATCCCGCTCGGTGACATCCACGCGGATCTGTCGGCGGTACGCGCCAAGCTGCTGGTCTACGCCGGCGAAACCGATCACCTGGTGCCGGCGCAGATGGCGCAGAAGAGCCTGGAACTGGTCGGCAGCAAGGACAAGACCTTCCGCATCGCGCCGGGCGGTCACATGGGCGTGATCCTCGGCGGCCGCGCGCAACGCGAAGTCTGGGAACCCTGCGCGCAATGGCTCGACGCGCGCAGTGAGCTCAGCCGACGCAGCGCCAGGCCCAGCGCCGCCGACGAGACCCAGCGCCGCGTGCGCGCACGCCGGCTGGCCGACGACGTGACCCTCTGAACCGCCCCGCGGGATCCGGCCGGCCGGTCGGGCTGGCCCGCCGGCGAATGGACCCGTATACGGGACTGGAGTACCGTAGGTCCGTGCGGCTGCGAGCCACGGAGGGGGCGATGGATCTGCGCGAAGCCGAGACGCTCGTCGAGGAACTGCGACGGCTCATGGACGGTGGTCCGGGCGAGAATCCCGCAGGCCTGCAGCGGGTCAGCGAAATCTGCTGGACCCTCCACGACTCCGAACGCTGCAATCCGAACCTCGCCGATCGACTGGCGCAAGCGCGCAGGATGTTCGAACTCTGGTTCTCCCTTCGCGCGTGGCAGCAGTGGGGCGCGGACGGGACAGGGGCAAGAGCCCTGCTCGGCGATGATCTCAGGCACCTCGACCTGGCCGTCGCTGCCTGCTTCGGCGAGGACCCAGGCCAGAACGTGCCAGGTCTCGACGCGCGACTCTGATCTGGCGAAGCGGTCTTCTAGAGGTTGCGTAGGAAACGAGGTTTGGCCTCGATCGAGAAAGTAGGCATGACCCCGTCGCCGTCCGCGTCATTGTCGCCAATCACCAGCGTCGCGGGCGCGTCTGTGCGCCCGGCGATGTGATCCACCTGGGAGTCCGCGTCGATGCTCAGAAGGTATGCACATTTCTCGCCGGAACATCTCCGCGGCTATGCGGACGGTTTCGGCGAGCGGGTGCAGTTGCACTAGGGCCGATGGTTACGATCTGGCTACGGAAGGGGCAAACAAGAAGGGCCTGCATTGCTGCAAGCCCTTGTTTGTTCTGGCTCCGCGAGTTGGACTCGAACCAACGACCCGCTGATTAACAGTCAGCTGCTCTACCGACTGAGCTATCGCGGAACGGTAGAAGGACGCGAATTGTAGTGATCTGATCCCGGGGCCGCAATGCTTGCGGCCCCGGAATGTGCAGATCACCGAAATCAGCCGGCGACGAGGGCCTTCATGCGTTCGACGCTGCCCTTGAGCACCTTGTCGGAGGTGGCGAAGGACAGGCGCAGGTGGCCCGGCGCGCCGAAGGCGGAGCCGGGCACGACGGCGACCAGCGCCTTTTCCAGCATCAGGTTCGACAGCTCCAGATCGGTCTTGCAGCCGAGCCGGGTCATCATCCCCTCGACGTTGGGGAACGCGTAGAACGTGCCGTCGCCGGGCAGGCAGTGCACGCCCGGCACGGTGTTGAGATCAGCCACCAGCGCGTCGTGACGCGCCTTGAAGGCCTTGACCATCTCGGTGACGCAGGCCTGGTCGCCGGACAGCGCGACTTCGGCAGCGACCTGCGCGATCGAGTTCGGGTTGGACGTGCTCTGCGACTGGATGTCGGCCATCGCCGTGATCAGCCTGGCCGGGCCGCAGGCCCAGCCGATGCGCCAGCCGGTCATCGAGTAAGTCTTCGACACCGCATGGATGACGACGGTGCGCTCGTACAGGTCCGGGCAGGCGTTGATGATGTTGCTGTACGGCTCGCCGGTCCACAGGATCTTTTCGTACATGTCATCGGTGGCGATGACGATCTGCGGATGCCTGCGCAGCACCTCGCCCAGTGCGGTCAGCTCGGCCTTCGAATAGGCCATGCCGGACGGGTTGGACGGCGAGTTCAGCCAGATCATGCGGGTGCGCGGGCTGATCGCGCGTTCGAGCTGTTCCGGGGTGATCTTGAAGCGCGCTTGCGCGGTGGTCTCGATGAACACTGGCGTGGCGTCGGCGAGCAGCACCATGTCCGGATAGCTGACCCAGTACGGCGCCGGCACGATCACCTCGTCGGTGGCGTTGAGCAGCGCCTGGCACAGGTTGTAGCAGGACTGCTTGCCGCCGTTGGAGACGAGGATCTGGTTGGGCTTGTAGTCGAGCGCGTTGTCGCGCCGCATCTTGTCGATGATCGCCTTCTTCAGCGACGGCGTGCCGCCGACGGCGGTGTACTTGGTGAAGCCCTTGTTGATGGCTTCGTGCGCGGCCTGCTTGATGTGCTCCGGCGTGTCGAAATCGGGCTCACCGGCACCGAGCGAGAGCACGTCCTTGCCCTGGGCCTTGAGTTCCGCGGCCTTGGCGGTGACGGCGAGTGTGGGCGAGGGCTTGATGCGGCCGACGCGCTGAGCGAGGGAGAGTTCCACGTTGACGTCCCGGGGTGTCCACAAACGGGGCGGGATGATACTGGAACTCGGGGTCACCGGCTCAGCCCGGACCGATGCGCCCGGGACCTGGCCGGTTCGGTCCGCGTTAGAGGGTCGCCGCCAGGCGTGAGGCCTGGTTGATCGCGCGCTTGGCGTCGAGTTCGGCGGCGACGTCGGCGCCGCCGACCCGATGCACCGTCACACCCGCGGCGTGCAGCGGCGCTTCGAGCTCGCGCAGCGGCTCCTGGCCGGTGCACAGGACGATGGTATCGACTTCGAGCAGCGTCGGCCGTTCGCGTCTTTCGCCGTGGCTGATCAGCAGGCCACGCGCGTCGATGGCTTCATAGTTGACGCCGCCGATCATCTCGACCTTTTTCATCTTGAGCTGGGCGCGGTGGATCCATCCGGTGGTCTTGCCCAGGCGCTTGCCCAGCGACTCGGCCTTGCGCTGCAGCAGCGTCACCTCGCGCGCCGGCGGCGCCACCTCGGGCTTGGTCAGGCCGCTGCGCGCGGCGGCCGGATCGGTGACGCCCCACTCCCTGTTCCATTCCTCCAGGTCCAGCGTCGGCGAGTGACCGTCGTTGACCAGGAATTCCGAGACGTCGAAGCCGATGCCGCCGGCGCCGATGACCGCGACGCGTTTGCCGACCGGCTTGCCGTGCAGCAGCACGTCGATATAGCTCAGCACCTTGCCGGCGCTCGCCTGCTCGGCCTGTCCGGGAATCTGCGGATCACGCGGGGTGACGCCGGTGGCGAGGACCACCTCGTCGTAACGGCCGGCAATGAGACGCTGCGCATCGACTCGCGTGTTCAGGTGCAGGTGGACGCCTGTGGTTTCGAGCTTGCGACGGAAGTAGCGCAGCGTCTCGTGGAACTCCTCCTTGCCCGGGATGCGCTTGGCCATGTTGAACTGGCCGCCGATCTCGCCGGCCGCCTCGAACAGATCGACATGGTGGCCGCGTTCGGCGAGCACGGTGGAAGCGGCGAGCCCGGCCGGTCCGGCACCGACGACCGCGATGCGCTTGCGCTGTGTCGCCGGGCGGTAGATCAGCTCGGTCTCGTGACAGGCGCGCGGGTTGACCAGGCAGCTCGCGGTCTTGTTCGAGAAGGTATGGTCGAGACAGGCCTGGTTGCAGGCAATGCAGGTGTTGATCTCGTCGGCGCGGTTCTCACGCGCTTTCCTGACGAAGTCCGGATCGGCGAGCAGCGGCCGCGCCATCGACACCATGTCGGCCTGGCCGGAGGCCAGAATCTTCTCCGCGACCGCCGGGTCGTTGATGCGGTTGGTCGTGCACACCGGGATCGTCACTTCGTTCTTCAGCTTGTGGGTGACCCAGGCAAACGCCGCGCGCGGCACCGAGGTGGCGATGGTCGGGACACGCGCCTCGTGCCAGCCGATGCCGCTGTTGATGATCGTCGCGCCGGCCTGCTCGATGGCCTTCGCCAGTCTCACCGTCTCGTCCCAGGTCTGGCCGTTGGGGATCAGGTCGAGAATCGACAGGCGGTAGATGATGATGAAGTCCCTGCCGACCGCCTCGCGCGCCCGCGACACGATCTCCACCGGCAGGCGCATGCGGTTTTCGAACGGGCCGCCCCAGGCGTCGCTGCGCTTGTTGACGTGCTCGACGAGGAACTGGTTGATGAAATAGCCCTCGGAACCCATGATCTCGACGCCGTCGTACCCTGCTTCCCGGGCCAGACGCGCGCAGCGCGCGAAGGCCTTGATCTGGCGCTCGACGCCGCGGCTGGTCAGTTCGCGCGGCGCAAACGGCGTGATCGGCGACTTCACCCGCGATGCGGACACCGAGATCGGCGTGTAGCCGTAGCGGCCGGCGTGCAGGATCTGCAGCGCGATCTTGCCGCCTTCCGCGTGCACGGCATCCGTGATCTGTCGGTGCTGGCGCGCCGCCGCGCTGCTGGTCAGCTTGGACGCGAACGGGAACAGCCAGCCCTCGATGTTCGGCGCGAAGCCGCCGGTGACCATCAGGCCGACCTCGCCGCGTGCGCGTTCGGCGAAGTACGCCGCCAGGCGCGGGAAGTTCTTCGCACGGTCTTCCAGGCCCGTGTGCATCGAGCCCATCAGCACGCGGTTCTTCAGCGTCGTGAAGCCGAGATCGAGCGGGGCGAGCAGGTGCGAGTAAGGGGCGGCAGTCGTCAAGGAAGTCTCCTGGCAGAGTCGTCATGCCCGCGCAGGCGGGCTCCAGGCGGGGCCGGAGGGCTCCGCATGCGGGATTCCCGCTTTCGCGGGAATGACGGCAACACGCAGATGGTAACGAGTCGTGCCACCGCAGCCTTGGCTGTAACGCGGCTTGCCGCGTCGCCGCGGCCATGCGGTGCAGCGGCGCGTCGGCGACAATGCGGCCTCTTCCGGTGCAAGGAGTGTCCATGGAGCCGCGCGTCCTCGTCGAAGTCCGTGACGGTATCGCCACCGTCACGATGAACCGTCCGGACAAGATCAACGGCCTCGACTACGAGATGTTCGTCGGTCTGGTCGATGCGGCCAGGCGCATCCGCCGCGACCGTTCGGTGCGCGCCGTGATCCTGCGCGGCGCCGGGCGCGGCTTCTGCGCCGGTCTGGACTTCAAGTCCTGGGGACGGCAGCGCGGCCGCATGATGCGCAGCTTCATCAAGTGGGGCTTTGCCAAGACCAATCTGTACCAGCGCGCCGCTTGGTGCTGGCGCGAGCTGCCGGTGCCCGTGATCGCCGTGGTGCATGGCGCCTGTTACGGCGGCGGCCTGCAGATCGCGCTCGGTGCGGACTTCCGCATCGCCACGCCGGACGCGGACCTGTCGGTCATGGAAGCGAAATGGGGCCTGATCCCGGACATGAGCGGCAGCGTGTCCCTGCGCGAGCTGCTGCCGATGGACCAGGCGCTGCGCCTGACGATGACCGGCGAGCGTTTCAGCGGGCTGCGCGCCAATGAGCTGGGGCTGGTCACCGAGATCGCCGACGATCCGCTCTCCGCGGCACAGGCGCTCGCGCGGCAGCTCGCCACGCGCTCGCCGGACGCGCTGGCGCTGACCAAGGCGCTGTTCCACCGCAGCTGGACGGCGTCGGAACGGCGCGCGTTTCGCATCGAGAGCGCACTGCAGCTCAGGCTGCTGCTCGGTGACAACCACAAGGAGGCGGTACGCGCGAACATGGACCAGCGTCCGCCGGTGTTCGCGCCGCGCCGTGTGCGCTGACAGGCCGAGCGGCCGGGCGCATCGCTGCCGTTCGTCGCGTTCGTTCGACCGGTCCGAACCGCGTGCCGATCAACGGCGCGCGCTGCCGTGCGGACGGTTCAACCGTGCACCTGCGGCTGCCGTTAGATAGGCATGCAGGACGTGCACAGGTTGGAGGCGAGTGTCATGGGCAAGACGATGGCAATCGGTGCGGTGGTCAGACGGCGCGAATCGACCGCGTGGACCGCCGTCCACGCGGCGGCGTCGCGCGGCGGGGCGGCGCTGCTGTACGGCATGATGGGCCTGGCCGGGGGAATGCTCTGGCTGGCCATGCATCTGCCGATGGGTGAGCGCGCCAAGGAGACGCTGGTGTACGCGATGGCCGGCTGCGTCGGCCTGTTCACGCTGGGCCGCCAGATGCTGCGCGCACAGCGCAGCGGTCAGGTGTGAGGATCTGAGGCCCGCGCGGTTCCTGCCGACCGGGCTAGCCGGGTGCGGCAGCCAGCATCGTCGCCGCGGCGCTTTCCGGCATCGGTTTGCCGAAGAAGTAGCCCTGCCCGTAGCGCAGGCCGATGTCCTGGCACCACGCGGCCTGTTCCGGTGTTTCGATGCCTTCCATCACGGTGTACATGCCGATGTCCTCGGCGAGCCGGCCGATCGCACGGATGATGCTGCGGCCGCGTTCGCTGGTCGCGGCATCGCGCACGAAGGACTGGTCGAGCTTCAGGCCATTGACCGGCAGGCGGTGCAGATACGACAGCGAGCTGTAGCCGGTGCCGAAATCGTCCACGATCAGCTTGCAGCCGAGGTCGCGGCAGCGCAGCAGCAGTTCCAGTGCGACATCGAAATTGTTGAGCACCGCGGACTCGGTGATCTCCAGGCGCAGCTGTTCGGGCAGCAAGCCATTGTCTGCAAGCGCCTGCTGCAGGCAGGGGATCAGCTCGCCGTCGCCGAGCTGGCGCACCGACAGATTGACGGTGCAGAACAGCGAGGCCTCGTCCAGCCGCGCAGGTCTGAATGCGGACTGCAGGCGCTTGAGGCCCTCGGCGGCGGCGCGCACCGTCCAGCGGCCGAACTCGAGGATCAGCGGCGAATCCTCCAGCACCCAGACGAATTCGCCCGGCGGTACGAGGCTGCCGTCGGCGCGGCGCCAGCGCACCAGCGACTCGAAGCCGGCGACGTGGCCGCCGTCCAGGCGCACGATCGGCTGGTAGAACAGTTCGAGTTCGTGCCGCCGCATCGCTTCGCTCAGGGCCTGTTCCATGCGCAGCCGGCGGATGGCGACGTCGCGGTCGGCGGGGGTGTCGCCGCCGCGGCTGTCCGCGGCCGGCGTGCTGGTCTCGGCGACGGCGGCGTCGCGCGCGCGGCCGACCATGCGCAGCGTGTCGCGCGTGCGACGGATGGTGACGCGCAGCAGGTGGCGCAGCAGCGGTGGCGCGCGGTCGATCTGGTCGGTCAGCGTGTCGTGCGTGATCACCGACAGTACCGTCGGCTCGATGGCGCGGGCGCTGGCGCTGCGGGGTTCGTCGCTGATCAGGGCCATTTCGCCGAACAGTTCGTCGGGTCCCAGGCGCGCGAGGACGTGCTTGCCCTGCGGTCGTTCGACGTAGATCTCGATCGCCCCCGATTCGACCAGGTAGGCCTCGTGCCCCGGCTCGCCCTCACGGAACAGCAGCTGGCCGGCGGCCAGCCGGCGTTGCGTCGCTGAGTCTTTCACGGCCAGGCTCCGGCATTGATCGCGGGCATCCAGCTTGCCCAAGCGCGCCGGGCGCTGTCCATGGTGCCAATGTACCGTCGGTCCTTGGACAGGACACTGCCGCTCCGGTCCGCCACTCTGGAGAACGAGTCTTGGCCCAGATCTCTGTCCGTGTCGCGCGTGAATTCTCGGTGCAGGCCGCGCCGGAGACGGTCTTCGCCATCCTGGCCGACGTGCCGCGCTCGGTGAGCCATTTCCCGAGGGTGCGCCAGCTGATCGACCTCGGCGGCAACGCCTACCGCTGGGAGATGGAGCCGATCGGGACGGCCGGCATCTCGCACCAGGTGGTCTATGCCTGCCGCTACGTGCCCGACCCGTCCAGTCGGACCGTGGAGTGGACGCCGCTCAAGGGGGTGGGCAACGGCGTCATCGAGGGCCGCTGGCAGCTCGACGGCTCAGGCCGCGGCACCCGTATCCGCTTTCACACCGAAGGCCTGCTCGACGTGCCGGTGCCGCGCCTGCTCAAGTCGGTCGCCGAGCCCTTCGTCCAGGCCGAGTTCGCGCGCAGCATCGAGATCTATCACGATCAGCTGAGCCAGACGTTCGGCGGCCGGGTCTGATCAGTAGTCGCGGCGCGGGCCGCGGTAGTTCATCTCCTCGAGCTGGAACGGCACGGTGCGGCCGACCAGGGCTTCGAGCGTCATCAGTTCCAGATCGGTGTGCCACTGGAACGCCGCCGGGATGATGCGCCGTCCGTCCTGCGGATCGGCCAGCACCCAGCGCGGCGCGTCGTGGTGGCGCGATGTGATGTCCTCGCTCGCGGCGGGGTCGGCCGTCGCGGTCAGCGTCGTGCGGCCGTAGCAGGTGCACACATAGGTCTTTTCGGCGTCGGCCTCGGTATAGACGCCGGTGCCGCGGATGCCGATCGTCACCGTCGGTGCCCGGATTTCGAGCGGCTCGTCACGACGGCCGAACACGCTCAGCATCGCGCCGGTGACCAGGCGGAAGAAGCGCCGGGTGGCGCGGCCGGCGCCGAGCTGCAGTTCCGAGTTGGCGCGCAGGATCAGCGCGTCCTGACCGACGACGGCGACGAGCGCAGACCGGTCGCCGGTGCGGACATGATCGTCGGGTCCGATCACGGTGTCGCGCGATGCACGCTGGCCATTGACCCAGACTTCGCCGTCGATGCTGAACACCGAGCGGCCTTCCGGCAGCTTCCCGGGCAGCTCGCCGAACACGCCGGCGAGCGCGTCGAGCTGCCAGCCGGCGCCGCCGGCCAGCCAGCCGAGCGACAGCGCCCGCACGAGGAAGGCACGGCGCGGGTTGTCAACCACCTCGTCAACGGCCGCTTGCATGGACATCTGGATGCTCCTGTGGATCGGACGCGGCGCAGTGAAACACGTTGTGGCGTGTGTATCCCTGCACTGTGTCACAGTGGCATGATGCCCGCAGGATCTGGCGGGCGAAAGCAGCATGGGCATCTCTGGGCAGGCGGCCGTGCGGGCCGCGTTCGCGCTGGCACTGGTCATCCCCGCGGCATGGGCGGCACCGGCGCCGCGCGGACTGTCGGGTGAAATCGGCATCGGCTTCGACAGCAACGTCGCCAATGTCCGCCAGGGCGGCGACACCCGTGAGGACAGCTTCGTGCAACTGGCCGTGGCCGCCGAGACCGGCTGGAAGCTCGGCCCGGCCATGGCCATGCAATGGCAGGTCGCGCTCGACGCGCAGGGCTATGCGCAGTACGAGGGCCTGTCGCGTGCGGTGCCGGCGCTGCGCTGGCGCTGGCTGATCCGCCCCGGCGCCGGTTTCTATGCGCCGGTCCTGGCGCTGGGCGCGTCGGCGGCGAGCGAGGTGTTCGACAGCCGGCTGCGCGATGCCGACGAGTACCGTGCCGGTCTGTGGCTGCAGCAGCAGCTCACCACCCGCATCAGCCTGCGGCTGGGCGGCGCGGCGAGCTGGCGCGACGCGCGGCACGAAGCCGTGTTCGCAGGCCGTGCGCGCTCGGCGAGCGTGGATCTGGACTGGCAGCCGTGGCGCGACCTGGCGTTCTACGCGGGATACCAGTACCGGGATGGCGATCTGGTCTCGACGGCGCCGAGTCCCCCGCCGACCGTGTTGGATGCGGCGCGCGCCTCGGCGCCGGACGATGTCTTCGTCGGCGAGACCGCGTTCCGGCTGCCCGGCCGCGCCGGGATCGCCACGACAGGCTTCAACTACAGTCTGTCGCCGCGCGGATCGATCGACGTGCAGGCGCGCCACGTCGAGGCGGAGGCCGACCTCGGCACGCATTACCGGCGCACGCAGGCGCTGGCCAGCCTGCTGTGGCGCTATTGAACGATTGGGAGAACGGCATGAACGGTTTGGTGCAGCGGCTCGTGGCCGCATTCGTGGTCGTGCAGGCCGGCGCGGTGCTCGCGGCCGAAGGCATGTGGACGCTCGACAACCTGCCGCGCGCGCAGCTCGAGGCGCGCTACGGCTTCAAGCCGGACGCGCGCTGGGTGGACAGGGTGATGAAGTCCTCCGTGCGCCTGGCCAGCGGCTGTTCGGGTTCGTTCGTGTCGCCCGAGGGGCTGGTGCTGACCAACGCGCACTGCGTGCTCGACTGCGTGCAGCAGCTGTCCAGCGCGCAGGCCGACCATGTCAATCGCGGCTTCGTCGCCGGAGAGCGCGCGGCGGAATTGCGCTGCCCGGCCGAGGAGCTCAACCGTCTCGAAGAGATCCGCGACGTCACCGATCGCGTCGGCAAGGCCACCGCCGGCCTCGGCGGGCAGGCCTTCGTCGATGCGCGCAACGCCGAGATCGGGCGCATCGAGTCGGAGTGCGTCGGTGACCAGGCCGACACGCGCCGCTGTGACGTCGTCGAGCTCTACGCCGGCGGGCTGTATCACCTGTACCGCTATCGCCGCTTCCAGGACGTGCGCCTGGTGTTTTCGCCGGAGTACCGCGTCGGCTTCTTCGGCGGCGATCCGGACAACTTCAACTTTCCGCGCTACAACCTCGACGTCGGGCTGCTGCGCGCATACGAGGGCGGCAAGCCGGCCGCGACGGCGGAGCATTTCCGCATCAAGCGCGCAGGCGCGAAGGAGGGTGAGCTGACGCTGGTCACCGGGCATCCGGGGACGACGCAGCGCCAGCTGACCGTGGCGCAGCTGGAACGGCTGCGCGACCCGGACCTGATCAACCGCCTCGCCTACTACTCGGAGCGCCGTGCGCTGCTCTGGCAGTACGGCCGCGCCAGCCCGGAGGCCGCGCGACAGGCGCAGACCGACCTGACCTTCACCGAGAACAGCCTCAAGGTATTTCGCGGCGAGCTGGATGCGCTGCTGCAGCCCGCACTGTTCGAGCAGAAACGGAGCGACGAGGCGCGGCTGCGGGCCGCATTCACGGGCGCCGCCGATCCCTGGGTGGCGATCGCGCAGGCGCAGCAGGCCTGGCGCGCCCTGGAAGGGCCGTATCTGATGCTCGAAGGCCGGCGCGGGCTTTATTCGCAGCATTTCGCCATCGCCCGCCATCTGGTCCGCGCGGCCGAGGAGAGGACCCGGCCCAACGCCGAGCGCCTGCCCGAATACCAGGACGCCGCGCTGCCGCGCCTGCAGCAGACGCTGTTCTCCGAGGCGCCGATCTACCCGGAGTTCGAGAAGACCAAGCTCGCCTGGTCGTTGAGCAAGCTGCGCGAACGGTTGGGGCCCGACGATCCGCTGGTCAAGCTGGTGCTGGGTGCGGATGCGCCGGAGTCCCTGGCGGCCAAGCTGGTCGATGGCACGAAACTGTCGGACGTGGCCGAACGGCGGCGCCTCTGGGACGGCGGCTTCGAGGCCGTATCGGCCTCGACCGATCCATTCATGCAGCTCGCCCGCGCGCTCGACCGCGTGACGCGCGATCTGCGCCGGCGCTACGAGTCCGAGGTCGAGGCGATCGAGACGCAGGGCGCGGCGCAGATCGCGCGCCTGCGCTTCGAGCAGCTCGGCACCTCGGTGTATCCGGACGCGACCTTCACGCTGCGTCTGTCCTACGGCGAGGTGCGCGGCTGGAACGAGAAAGGACGGACGATCGCGCCGTACACCGATCTGGCCGGCCTGTTCGCGCGGGCCACGGGCGCCGATCCGTTCGCGCTGCCCCAGCGCTGGCTGCAGGCCAAGGCGCGGCTCGACCTGAACACGCCCTTCAACTTCGTCACGACCAACGACATCACCGGCGGCAATTCCGGCAGCCCGATCATCGACCGCGATGCCCAGATCGTCGGCCTGGCCTTCGACGGCAACATCCACTCGATCGGCGGCAGTTTCGGCTACGACGAAAGTCTCAACCGCTGCGTCGGCGTGCACAGCGCCGCGATCCTCGAGGCGCTGGACAAGATCTATGCGGCACGCAAGCTGGTCAAGGAGCTCGACCGCTGACATCCGGCGCGGGCCTTGATGCAGATCAAGGCCCGTGCGGCACCCATGCCGCATCGTGCGCAGGGCCGTGGGTCGTCATGATCGCGCGCGGCCGCAAGTCGCATCGAGGCACGAAATGACGATTCAGACCGACGTGGTGATCGTGGGCGCCGGCCCCTGTGGCCTGTTCCAGGTCTTCGAGCTGGGCCTGCTCGGCATGCGCGCGCATCTGGTCGAGGCGCTGGCGCAGCCGGGCGGGCAGTGCACCGAGCTGTATCCCGACAAGCCGATCTATGACATCCCGGCGCTGCCGGTGTGCGGTGCGCGCGAGCTGATCGAGCGGCTGCAGCAGCAGATCGCGCCGTTCGCGCCGACCCTGCATCTCGGCCAGCAGCTGCAGGTGGTCGAACCGCGGGCGGACGGCACGTTCTATCTGCGCACCGACCGGAACACCGAGTTCTCCGCACGCGCGGTGGTGATCGCCGGCGGTGTCGGTGCCTTCCAGCCGGTGACGCTGCCGGTCGAGGGCATCGAGCGTTTCGTCGGCACCCAGGTGCATTACAAGGTGCGCAATCCCGAGATGTTCCGCGGCAAGAACATCGTCATCGCCGGCGGCGGCGACTCGGCGCTGGACTGGGTGCTGAACCTGGTCGATGTCGCCGAGAGCGTCGTGTTGGTCCACCGCTCGGAGAAGTTCAAGGCCGCGCCGGCCTCGGTCGCGCGCATGCGCGCGCTGTGCGACGAGTACCGCATGCAGTTCCTGGTCGGCGACGTCAGCGCCTTCCACGAGGAGAACGGCCGCATCAAGGAGATCGTCGTCACCGGCGCCGACAGCGTGAAGCGGCGCCTGGAGCTCGATCACCTGCTGGCGTTCTTCGGCCTGCATCCGAAGCTCGGGCCGATCGCCGACTGGGGACTGACGCTCAACAAGAACCAGATCGTCGTCGATACCGAGAAATTCGAGACCAGCGTGCCGGGCATCTACGCGGTCGGCGACATCAACTGGTACCCGGGCAAGAAGAAGCTGATCCTGTCCGGCTTCCACGAGGCCGCGCTGGCCGCGTTCGCGATCAAGGCGCGGCTCAATCCGGGCGAGAAGGTGTACCTGCAGTACACGACGACCAGCCCGATCATGCACAAGCGCCTGGGCGTCGCCGATCCCTTCGCCGAGGAGAGGAAGCGCGACGCGGCCTGATCAGGGCGTCGCGCGGAACAGCGACAGCCGGTTGCCGTAGCTGGACGCGGTGTCGCCGATCATCCCCTTCTCGGTGACCAGCAGGTCGGTGGCCGCGAACAGCGGCGGCCGGCCGGCGCGCACCTGCGACGGGAAATCGAAGCTCGATGGAGCGGTGCTCTGCAGTACGCTGCCATCCGCTCCGATCAGCGCGATCTGCCCGCTCGAGTACCACGCCACCAGCAGGGCGTCGCCGACCACGCTGAAGTCGTCGGGGATGCTGGTGAAGCTGGCCAGGCGCGCGCTCGCGCCGGGTGCGCCGTCGGCCCCGATCTCGACGCTGCGGATCTCGCCGAGGCTGGTCAGGCCCGTGTTGCTGACGTACAGCGTGCGCCCGCGGCGCTGGATGCCGTTGGGGCCGAGCAGGCCCTCACTGAACCAGTCCACCTGCTCGACGACCTTGAACGGATCGGCCGGATCGAGGCGCAGGCGCACGACCTTGGGATCGGGCAGCGCGCTCGTCGCCAGCGGGCCGTTGACCAGATACAGCTCGCCGTCCGGACCATCGACGAGGCCGTTGGGCGCGGCCAGATTCAGCTCGTGGATCGGGGCCAGCTGCGGTGCCGCGGTCAGCCGCGCCGCGTACAGCCGGCCATCGAAGCAGTTGGCGTAGAGCACGTCGCCGCGCAGCGCCAGCCCGGTGAAGTTGCAGTTGCCGTCGTAGAGCGCCAGCGCCTCGTAGCCGCCGCCGGGCGTGGCGAGGATCTCGAAGACGTTCGTGCCGCCGGAGACGAACAGGCGCCCGTCGGGCGTGAACAGGATGTTCTCCGCGTCCGGGATCGTCAGCAGGGCAGTCTTGCTGCCGCAGGCGCTGCTGACGCACAGACTCGCCGGGTCGGGTGGCGTGTCGTCGGACGCGCCGTCGTCGTGACCGCCGCAGGACGCCAGCAGCAGCGCCAGCGCGGGCAGCAGCAGCGTGCGCATCAGAGCATTTCGAGCGCGAGTGCGACGGCCTCGCCGCCGCCGATGCACAGCGAGGCGACGCCGCGCCTGCCGCCGGTCTTCTTCAGCACGCCGAGCAGCGTCGCGACCAGGCGCGCGCCGCTGGCGCCGATCGGGTGGCCCAGCGCGCAGGCGCCGCCATGCACGTTCACCTTCTCGTGCGGCAGTCTGTGTTCCTTCATCGCCGCCATGGTCACGACCGCGAAGGCCTCGTTGATCTCCCAGGCATCGACCTGCGCAGCGGTCCAGCCAGCCTTGTTCAGCACGTCGGCGATGGCATTGACCGGCGCGATCGGAAACTCCGCCGGCAGGCGTGCGTGGCTGGCGTGCGCGACGATGCGCGCGAGCGGCTGGGCGCCGCGCCTGTGCGCCTCCGCCAGCGGCATCAGCACGACCGCCGCGGCGCCGTCGGAGATCGAGCTGGCGTTGGCCGCGGTGATCGTGCCGTTCTTGACGAAGACGGGCTTGAGCGTCGGGATCTTGTCGAGCTTTGCCTTGAACGGCTGCTCGTCGCGCTCGATGCGCTCGGGTCCGGCCTTGCCGGCCAGCTCGACCGGCGCGATCTCGAACGCGAAGCTGCCGTCCTCGTTGGCCTGCCTGGCACGGGTCAGCGAGGCGATGGCGAACTCGTCCTGCTGTTCGCGCGAGAAGCCGTAGCGCTCGACCGTGCGCTCGGCGAACACGCCCATCGGCGTGCGTTTCTCGTAGGCGTCCTCGAGGCCGTCCAGCGCCATGTGGTCGAGGATCTCGCCGTGGCCGTAGCGGTAGCCGCCGCGCGCCTTGGGCAGCAGGTAGGGCGCGTTGGTCATGCTCTCCATGCCGCCGGCGACCATCACGCGGTTCGTGCCGGCCTTGAGCAGATCGTGCGCGAGCATGATCGCCTTCATGCCCGAGCCGCACATCTTGTTGATCGTCGTGGCGCCGGCGGCGTCGGGCAGGCCGGCGCCGCGCGCGGCCTGGCGCGCCGGCGCCTGTCCCTGGCCGGCCGGCAGGCAGCAGCCCATGATCACCTCGTCGATCGCGTCGGCGGCAAGAGCGCTGCGCTCGACCGCAGCCTGGATCGCGATCGCGCCGAGCTGGGCGCCGGACAACGGCGCGAGCACGCCGAGCATGCCGCCCATCGGCGTGCGCGTCGCGGCGGTGATGACGATCGGGTCCGGTGCGCTCATGGTCCTGCTCCAAGGGAAATCACTCAAGACGCGGATTATCGCATTCCCGGCCGGCCGTGACCGATACAATGCGGCGTTTCCAGGACACGGGGCCGACATGGCGGTTTTCCAGCATCCGGAGTTCGATCATCACGAGTCCGTCAGCTATTTCCACGACGAGCGCTCGGGCCTGCGTGCGCTGATCGCCGTCCACAACACCAACCTCGGCAAGGGTCTGGGCGGCTGCCGCATGTGGCCGTATGCCAGCGAGGACGAGGCGCTGACCGATGTGCTGCGCCTGTCGCGCGGCATGACCTACAAGGCGGCGCTCGCCGGCCTGCCGCAGGGCGGTGGCAAGAGCGTGATCATCGGCGACCCGCGCAAGGACAAGACGCCCGAGCTGATGCGCGCGATGGGCCGCGCGGTGGACCGTCTCAATGGCAGCTACGTGGTCGCCGAGGACTCGGGCACGAACGTCGCCGACATCCGCCTGATGGCAGAGGTCACCCGCCACGTCGGCGGACTGGCCGATGAAAGGGCCCAGGCCGAAGGTCGCACCGGCGATCCGTCGCCGGCGACCGCGCTGGGCGTGTTCATCGGCATCCAGGCCGCGGTCAGGTACCGTTTCCAGCGCGACGATCTCCGCGGTCTGCGCGTCGCCGTTCAGGGGCTGGGCAACGTCGGCTACCGCCTGTGCAAGCACCTGCACGAGGCCGGGGCGCAGCTGTGGGTGACCGATCTGTACGCGCCGGCCGTCGAGCGTTGCGTCCAGGAATTCGGCGCGAAACCGGTGGCGATGGACCAGATCATGGCGCTGGACGTGGACGTGTTTGCGCCCTGCGCGCTGGGTGCGATCCTCGACGACGCTAGCATTCCGCAGTTGCGCGCGCGCATCGTCGCCGGTGCCGCCAACAACCAGCTGGCGCGGCCGCAGCACGACCGCGCGCTGATGGAGCGTGGCATCCTCTACGCCCCGGATTACTGCATCAACGCCGGCGGCATCATCGACATCTTCTACGAAGGCCCCGGCTACGACTGGGCGACGGTCGAAGCGCATCTGCGCCGCATCGGCACCACGCTGACCGCGATCTTCGAGCGCAGCAAGGCCGAAGGTCGGCCGACCGGCGCGATCGCCGACCGCATGGCCGAGGAGCGTTTCCGGCGCTGAGGAGCCAGCGATGCAGGGACGAGTCGCCGAAATTGCGGAACGCCTGCTCGCACGCCGCGAGTGGCTCGCCGTGGCCGAATCCTGCACCGGCGGCCTGATCGCCAAGTCGCTGACCGATCTGGCCGGGTCGTCGGCGTGGTTCGAGCGCGGCGTCGTGACCTATTCCAACCGCGCCAAGCAGGAGCTGCTCGGCGTGCCGCCGGCCGTGCTCGAGCGGCACGGTGCGGTCAGCGAAACCACCGTGCTGGCGATGGCCGGCGGTGTGCTCGCGCACGCGCCGGTGCAGTGGTCGCTCGCCGTCACCGGGATCGCCGGGCCGGGCGGCGGCAGTGCCGAAAAGCCGGTCGGCACGGTCTGGATCGCCTGCGCGCAGCGCGGCGGCGGCGCGCTGGCGCACGGTTTCCGCTTCGACGGCGACCGCGAGTCGGTGCGCGCGCAGACCGCGCGCATGGCGCTGGACATCCTGCTCGACCGTCTGCGCCGTGCGACTTGAGCCGAACCGCCTGTTCTTCGCGCTGTGGCCCGATGATGCCGTGCGCGCCGCCATCGCCGAGGCTGCGCGGAAGCTGCGCATGCGCATGCAGCCGGGCGGTTATCTGGCCAGGCCCGAGCGCTACCACCTGACGCTGCTGTTTCTCGGCGACGCCGTGCCCGCGCGCGACGAGGCGGCGGCGATCGCGGCGGCCGCGCAGGTGCGTGTCGCGCCGTTCACGCTGCAGCTGGATCATGCCGGCAGCTTCCGCAATCGCCACATTCCGTGGTGGCTGGGGTCGCACGCGCCGCCGGCGCAACTCCACGAACTCCACGACCGCTTGCGCGAGGTGCTGCGTCAGGCCGACGTGTCGATCGATCGTATGCGCTTCGTCCCGCACCTGACGATCCTGCGCGAAGCGCGCCAGCCGCTGCCGCCGACCGCGATCGCGCCGGTCGAATGGCCAGTGACGGAGTTCGTCCTCGTGCGCAGCCGGCTCGACCTGAACCCGGTCGAGTACGAAGTCATCGGCCGCTGGCCCTTGCGCCCCGGCGACGGCGCGCCGCCGCTGGCCGACGAGAGCACCGGACAGCTGGCCTTGCCCTTGTAGGCACTCGCCTCAGGCCCGCGCCAGCGCGGTGACGACCTCGAAGTACGGCGGCCGTGTCTCGCGCGACGAGATGCGGCAGGACTCGACGCTCAGGCCGCAGGCGGACAGGTAGCGGCGCAGCTTCTCCGGGGCGATGCCCAGGTTGAGGTGGTCGTAGGCGCGCATCGTCTCTTCATGCCGATGCTCGGCGAGCGCGGCGACGATCAGCCGTCCGCCCGGCTTGAGCAGACGCGCGGCTTCGTGGATCACCTTCTGAGGTTCCCGCGTGTAGGCCAGCGCGTGCATCAGGAAGACGTGGTCATAGGCCTGCGATCGCAGCGGCAGCGCGTGCATGTCGGCCTCGCAGAACTCGACATTGCTCAGTGCGGCGAGCCGCTTGCGCGCGGCGGCGATGACGGTGGCGCTGACATCGACACAGGTGACACGTCGTGCGTGCTCGGCGATCAGCTCGGCGAGCACGCCGTCGCCGCAGGCGATATCGACCACGTCGCCCAGTTGCAGCAGACCGATCAGCGCACGCGCCGTGGCCTCCCAGGTGCGGCCCGGCGAGTAGTGCAGTTCCATGCGCCCGGCCACCGATTCGGCCCAGGTCTGGCCGTGCTTGCGTTCGGCGATGACCCGCTCGGCGCGCTCGCGGTCCACGCGCACCTGGCTGTCATCGAGGCGCTCGCGCAGCAGTCCCCACAGCGTCGCCGTCTCGCTGTCGGTCGCTGCCATCGAGTACAGCGCGGCATTGCCGCTGCGCTTGTCCTGCACCAGACCGGCCCGGCGCAGGCGGGCGAGGTGGGTCGAGACACGGCTCTGCGCCAGCCCGGTGACCTCGGTCAGTTCGGCGACGCTGAGCTCGTGGTGTTCCAGCAGCAGCAGCAGGCGCAGACGGCTGGTGTCGGCGAGCAGGCTGCAGACCTCGGTGCTCTGTTCGAGCGACAGGCTCATGCGGATAAGCGGATGGACTTTGCGGCATTGTGACAAAAAAGAAGCCCGCCGTCGGGCGGGCTTCGGACGCGGCGGCGCCGCGTTCAGGACCCGGTGCCACCCATCGGCGGCGCGGTGGCGGGAGGCGGTGTCTCGCCGGGGGCCAGCCCCAGTTCGGCGGCCTCCTTCTTGCCCTGCGAAGTGGCCAGAAAGGCGCGCGACAGCGGCGAGGGCGTGATCGACTGGGCCGCAGCAACCACCGGCGCGACCGCCTCGCTGACTTTCTTCTCGATCGCCTTGGCCTGGGCCTGCACGACCTGCTTGATTTCCTTGACGTCACCCTTGACGGCCTTGCTGACCGTGGTCTGCGCCTGCTTGACCGCCTTCTTGACCTTGGCCACGTCGGCCTTCATCGACTTGCGGGCCTTGCTGACATCGGCCTTCACCGTCGCGCCGAACTGCCGGGCGGCCTTCTTGGCCTTGGCGACATCGGCCTTCACGGTCTTCCTGGCCAGCGCCGTGTCCTTCTTGGCGGCGCTCTTGACCTTGGCCGCCGCCTTCTTGACCGAGGACTTGGCCTTGGCGAAATCCTTGCGGACATCGCGCATGGCCTTCTGCACCTTGGCCTTGAGCGAGCCTTTCTTCACGGCGGCCTTGCGGGGCGCGGCCTTCTTGGCAGCGGCCTTCCTGGGTGCGGCTTTCTTGGCGGCTTTGGCGCCAACTTTCTTCGCGGGCTTCTTCATAAGCGTGACGAACTCCTTACGTGGGGCGGCCGCCAGGGCCGGGGATGTGCGCGGTTGTGGCAATGCGCGCGGGTCCATGCAGTGCCGCGATGAATGGCGGCATGAAAGGATCGGGGGTCACGCCGGCGGGCGTGTGGCGTGGGCTGGTGTTCGGGGATGCGGGTTGCGCGCAGAATCGGCGCCGCCGCGATGGCGGGAGGGACCAGCCTGATGACGGGACCGCCACGGAAGGGCGCAGACCGGATCACAGCTCCCAGCGCGATCCTTGCCGTGGACTGCCGGTTCGTGGCAGCCATTTGAACTCCCTTGACTTTTCCCCCGAAAAGTTGCCGTCGAGTGTAGGACTCGCATAGGGGTGGTGTCAAAAAATGTCCAGCAGCGCGCCGGCGCCGGATGATGCCGTGGACAAACGGGCGTGCCGGAAAAATCCGCGGCGGTCGTCGGTTTACCGCCTCGCGCCGCGGGGGCTATGATTGCCGCCCTTTTCGTCGCCGGCTGCGGCTGTGACCGCAGCGCCGAACCGACGCAGATTGTTTTCCACTTCCCAGAGGGGACCTACCCATGTATCAAGGGCAGTCGATTCGAGTCAGCATGCTCGACGGCGGCATCGCCGAACTGTGCTTCGATCGCAAGGAAGACGCGATCAACAAGTTCGACGCGCGCACCGTGCAGGAACTCAAGGAAGCCGGCGACGCGCTCGCCAAGGCGTCCGGCGTCAAGGGGCTGATCGTCACCAGCGCCAAGGACGTGTTCATCGTCGGTGCGGACATCACCGAGTTCGGCGCCAACTTCCAGAAGTCCGAGGAGGAGATCGCCGCCTGGGCCTTCGAGGCCAACAAGGTGTTCAATGCGATCGAGGACCTGCCGTTTCCGTCGTGCACGGCGATCAACGGCTTTGCCCTCGGCGGCGGCTTCGAGATGGCCCTGTCCACGGACTACCGCGTGATGGCCTCCGCCGCGCAGGTCGGGTTCCCCGAAGTCAAGCTGGGCATCATCCCCGGCTTCGGCGGCACCGTGCGCTTCCCGCGTCTGGTCGGCGCCGACAACGCGATCGAGTGGATCGCCGGTGGCGAGCAGAACAAGTCTGAGGCCGCGCTCAAGATCCATGCCGTGGATGCCGTCGTGCCGGTCGAGAAGGTGCGTGATGCGGCCATCCGGCTCGTGCAGCAGGCCGCCGCGGGCAAGTACGACTGGCAGGCGCGCCGCGCGCAGAAGAAAGGCCCGCTCAAGCTCGACGCCGTCGAGGGCATGATGGTGTTCGGCACCGCGATCCCGTTCATCCAGGGCAAGGCCGGGAAGCACTACCCGGCGCCGGTCGAGGCGGTGAAGTCGATCCAGAAGGCCGCCGGCAAGTCGCGCGACGACGCGCTCAAGATCGAGGGCCAGAGCTTCGCCAAGGTCGCCAAGACCACGGTCGCCGACAGCCTGATCGGCATCTTCCTCAACGACCAGTTCCTGAAGAAGAAGGCCAAGGGCTACGTCAAGGCGGGCCGGAAGGTCGAGCACGCCGCGGTGCTCGGCGCCGGCATCATGGGCGGCGGCATCGCCTACCAGAGCGCCGTCAAGGGCACGCCGATCATCATGAAGGACATCGCCGACAAGGCGCTGGACCTGGGCATGAGCGAGGCCAACAAGCTGCTGTCCAAGCAGGTCGAGCGCAAGAAGCTCACGCCCGAGAAGGCCGGCAAGGTCCTGTCGATGATCCGGCCGACGCTCAACTACGGCGACTTCAAGACCGTGGACGTCGTCGTCGAGGCGGTCGTCGAGAATCCCAAGGTCAAGAAGAGCGTGCTCGCCGAAGTCGAGAGCCTGGTCAAGCCGGGCACCGTCATCGCGTCGAACACCTCGTCGATCTCGATCGACGAACTCGCCACCGCGCTCAAGGCGCCCGAGAACTTCCTCGGCATGCACTTCTTCAACCCGGTGCACCGTATGCCGCTGGTCGAGGTGATCTACGGCCAGAAGACCTCGAAGGAAGCGATCGCGACGATCGCCGCCTATGCGGCTGCGATGGGCAAGACGCCGATCGTCGTCAAGAACTGCCCGGGCTTCCTCGTCAACCGCATCCTGTTCCCGTACTTCGGCGGCTGGTCGATGGCGCTGCGCGACGGCGCCGACTACCAGCAGATCGACAAGGTCATGGAGACCTTCGGCTGGCCGATGGGCCCCGCCTACCTGCAGGACGTCGTCGGCATCGACACCTCGCACCACGTCGGCGACGTGCTCGCCGAGGGCTACCCGGACCGCATGTCGAACAAGGAGTTCAAGTCGGCGCTCGACGTGATGTACGAGCACCAGCGCTACGGCCAGAAGAACGGCATCGGTTTCTACAAGTACCAGGAAGACAAGAAGGGCAAGCCGGTCAAGACCGTCGATCCGCAGACGGCCGAGCTGATCGCGTCCGTGCAGCCGCGCGGCAGGCGCGATTTCACCGACGAGGAGATCATCGACCGCCTGATGATCCCGATGGTCATCGAGACCGTGCGCTGCCTCGACGAGGGCATCGTCGAGACACCGGCCGAGGCGGACATGGGCCTGGTCTATGGCATCGGCTTCCCGCCGTTCCGCGGCGGCGCGCTCAAGTACGCCGACACCATCGGCATGAAGACCGTGCTCGACAAGTGCGCGAAGTACGCCGCGCTGGGCAAGCTCTACGAGCCGACCGCGTCGATGAAGAAGATGGCGGCCGAAGGCCGGCTGTACTTCCCCAAGTGAAGCGCGCCTACCGAATTCTGGAGATTAGAAATGACTGAAGTTGTCATTGTCGATGCGGTCCGCACGCCGATGGGCCGTTCCAAGGGCGGCGCGTTCCGTCACGTCCGCGCCGAGGATCTGTCGGCCGAACTGATCAAGGCGATCCTCAGGCGCAATGCCGCGGTGAAGCCCAACGAGATCGAGGACGTGATCTGGGGCTGCGTGCAGCAGACCCTGGAACAGGGCTTCAACATCGCGCGCAACGTCGCGCTCAAGGCCGGCCTGCCGATCACCGTGCCGGGGCAGACCGTCAACCGCCTGTGCGGTTCGTCGATGTCGGCGATCCACATCGCCGCCGCGTCGATCAAGGCCGGCATCGGCGACACCTACGTCTGCGGCGGGGTCGAGCACATGGGTCACGTGCCGATGACGCACGGCTTCGACGGTGATCCGGGCATGTCCGTGACGACCGCCAAGGCAGCAGCGATGATGGGCCTGACCGCCGAGATGCTCACGCAGACCCACCAGGTGTCGCGCGAGAAGCAGGACGAGTTCGCGCTGGCCTCGCACCAGAAGGCCTACACGGCCTGGAAGGATGGCAAGTTCAAGAACGAGATGATCGGCATCCATGGCCACGATGCCGATGGCTTGCCGATCCTCGTGGACTTCGACGAGGTCGTGCGCCCGGATGCCAACCTCGCCGATCTCGCCAAGCTCAAGCCGGCGTTCAACCCCAAGGGCAGCGTCACGGCGGGCAACAGCTCGGCGATCTCGGACGGCGCGAGCTGCGTGCTGGTGATGGCCGAGGACAAGGCCAGGGCCCTCGGTCTCAAGCCGATGGCGCGCATCAAGGCCGTCGCCGCCGCCGGCTGCAACCCGTCGATCATGGGCATCGGCCCGGTGCCGGCGACGCAGAAGGCGCTCAAGCGAGCGGGGCTGTCGGTCGACAACATCGACTACTTCGAGCTCAACGAGGCCTTCGCCGCGCAGTCGCTGGCCGTGCTCAAGGACCTCAAGCTCCTCGAGCGCATGGACCGCGTCAACATCAAGGGCGGCGCCATCGCGCTCGGTCACCCGCTGGGCTGCTCCGGCGCGCGCATCACCGGCGCGCTGGCGCATGTGCTCAACGAGCAGAACGCGCAGTTCGGCGTCGCGACGATGTGCATCGGCATGGGCCAGGGCGTGGCCACCGTGCTGGAGCGCGTGAACTGATCGCCGCGCCGCGGTACGAGCGGTGAACGGAAGGCCGGGCATGTCCCGGCCTTCTGCTTCGCGGCAAACGATCGACCCACGGTTGCATCGGGCGGCGCCGCAGGGCGCGTATCGAGATCGGGCGCGACCGAAGATGTCCCGGATATGCCGGCGCGGCCGGCGCCGGGTCTCAGATGCCTTCGGCGCGGGTCAGGGTCGGCAGCCGGATCCGGCAGTCCAGGCGGGGGCCGGCCGTGGAGCCGACACACCAGTGCGCCGCTTCGTCGGCAGGCGCGACGGCCGGTTTGGACGCCGTGGCGGCAGGCAGCAGATCGAGGCTGAGCCCCGAGTGGGTGATCCAGCCGCCGAAGGCGACGCCGCCCGCGAACAGTGCCAGCACCTGCAGGTGCTTGAGCCGAGTGCGCCGGGTCAGGTCGGCGTCGTCGTAGATGCGCAGCATTGCGGTCCCCGATGTCGATGCGCCATGCTGCGGGCCCGCTGCGCGTGAGTGCGGCAATCCCGGACGAATGGGCCTTGTCCGCCGACGACTGCGCGCGTCGTCGCGGTCGGCGGCTGCGACGAGCGACGGCGGCCCGCCCGCATCGGTACAATCGCGCACCCGCACGTCCGCCCGCCGTCATGACGCAGCTCACCATCGCCCTGTCGAAGGGTCGCATCCTCGAGGAAAGCCTGCCGCTGCTCGGCCGGCTGGGCTTGGAGCCGGCGGGCGATATCGACCGCCTGCTGCGCGTTCCTTCCAAGGACAGGAACGTCTCGCTGCTAATCATCCGGCCGGCCGACGTGCCGACTTACGTCGAGTACGGTGCGGCCGATCTGGGCATCGTCGGCAAGGACGTGCTGATGGAGCACGGCGGCTCGGCACTGTATGAGCCGATGGACCTGGGCATCGCGCGCTGCCGGCTGTCGGTGGCGGCGAAGAAGGAGGGCCCGCGCCCGGATGGCGTGCGCCGCCTGCGCGTCGCCACCAAGTACCCGGAGATCACGCGCCGCCACTTTGCCGAGAAGGGCGAGCAGGTCGAGATCATCAAGCTCTACGGCTCGATGGAACTGGCACCGCTGGTCGGTCTCGCCGACCTGATCGTGGACCTCGTCGCCACCGGCGGCACGCTCAAGGCCAATGGCCTGGTCGAGATCGAGACGATCACGCAGGTGACGTCACGCCTGGTCGTGAACAAGGCGGCGATGAAGATGAAGAACGCCGCGATCCAGAATCTGCTCGCGCAGTTCGCCGAGGTCGTCGGGGGCAAGCCGTGATCGACGCGCAGCGACTGGACACGACGTCGCCCGATTTCGACGCGCGCCTGTCCGCCTTGCTCGACCGCGCGCCGGAGGCCAGCGTGGAGGTCGTGCGCGCGGTCGACGCGATCGTCGCCGACGTGCGCGCGCGCGGCGATGCCGCGCTGATCGAGCTGACCTGCCGCTTCGATCGCCGCCAAGTCGCCGCTGCAAGCGAACTGGAAGTGCCGCGCGCCGCGCGCCAGCAGGCCTGGGACGCGCTCGACGGCGCGCTGCGCGACGCGCTGGAGCAGGCGGCGACGCGCATCCGCGCCTATGCCGAGCATCAGAAGCTCGGTGGCTTCGAGTTCACCGACGCGCTCGGCAATCGTCTCGGCCAGCAGGTGACGGCGCTGGAGCGCGTCGGCCTCTACGTGCCCGGCGGCAAGGCCGCGTATCCGTCGTCGGTGCTGATGAACGCGATCCCGGCGCGGGTTGCCGGCGTCGATGAGATCGTGATGGTGGTGCCGGCGCCGGGCGGCGAACTCAATCCGGTCGTGCTCGCCGCGGCGCATCTGGCCGGGGTCGATCGCGTGTTCACCGTCGGCGGCGCGCAGGCGGTCGCGGCGCTGGCCTATGGCACGCAGACCATACCGGCAGTGGACAAGATCGTCGGGCCCGGCAATGCCTATGTCGCCGCCGCCAAGCGCGCGGTGTTCGGCACGGTCGGCATCGATTCGATCGCCGGGCCGTCCGAGATCGTCGTCATCAGCGACGGTGCCAGCGATCCGCGCTGGATGGCGATGGACCTGTTCTCGCAGGCCGAGCACGGCGAGGACTCGGAGGCGATCCTGATCTCGACCGATGCGGACTTCCTCGATCGCGTCGCCACCGCGATGAACGAGCGCGTGCGGGGTCTGCCGCGCGCGGCGACCATCGAGGCGTCGATGCGCGCGCGCGGCGCGCTGATCCGCGTGCGCTCGCTCGACGAGGCCTGTGCCGTGTCGAATCGCATCGCACCCGAGCATCTGGAACTCGCAGTGGACAGTCCGCGCGCGCTGCTGCCGAAGATCCGCCACGCCGGCGCGATCTTCATCGGCCGCCACACGCCGGAGGCGTTTGGCGACTACTGCGCCGGCCCAAACCACGTGCTGCCGACCTCGCGCGCCGCAAGATTCTCGAATCCGCTGGGCGTCTACGAATTCCAGAAGCGCAGCAGCCTGATCGAGTGCACGCCAGACGGCGCGCGCCCGTTGGCGCGCATCGCCGGCTGCATCGCCGACGCCGAGGGTCTGCAGGCGCACGCGCAGAGCGCGCGCGATCGCGCCTGATCAGGCGCGGCTGACGATCTGCCGCAGCGCGCGGTAACCCTCGACCAGGCGCGGGCCGGGGCGGCCGAGGAACTCCTCGCTGACCGGAAACACGCGCGCGTTGCGTACGGCCGGCGTGTCCCCCCAAGCTTCGCGATCCAGGACCACGTCGGCGCGGTACTTCGCGACCTTGACCCCGCACCAGGACATCACGATCGCATCCGGCGCGACGCGGTCGAGGTCGGCGGGTCCGACCGTCGCGCTCCTGGCCTCGACGTGGCCCAGTGCATTGCGTCCGCCGGCACGCTCGATCAGGTCCTGCACCCAGGAGCGGCGCGCGGCGCCGATGACCGGCTTGGGCCACCACTCGACGAGGATGCGGGGCGCGTCGGGCCCGGCTTCGTGGTGCGGCATCGCGCATTCCATCTCGTCCACGAGCGCATCGCCGCGGGCGCCGACACCCAGCGCCGCGGCGATGCTGCGGATGCTCGCGTACACCTCGTCCAGGCTTTGCGGGTCGATCACCAGACAGCGCTGCCCGGTCGTGCGCAGTGCCTCGACGATACGCTCGTGACCGGGCACGGTCAGCGACGTCAGCACCAGGTCCGGGCGCAGGCGCGCGACGGCATCGACGTCGAATTCCAGGTCGCGTCCCAGTTGTGGCAGTCGGCGGGCCACATCCGGCGGAAAGTCCGAGTCGGCATCGATCGCGATGAGGCGATCGGCACAACCGAGCGCGCAGACGATCTCGGTGTTCGAGCAGGTGTGTGAGACGACGCGCACCGCCCGGTGTTCAGCGTTCCAGCTGCGCCAGCACGCGCGGGCTGCTCCGGTTCCAGGCAGCGCGCAGCGCGGCGGCGATCAGCGGACCCGTGAACGGCAGCTTGCCGTCGAAGCGGATGACATAGTCCACCACGGTCACGTCATCCTCGGCGTGAAAGTCGATGGTGCCCAGATGGTTCTTGATCGGGCTGCCGCGCGTGACGGTGTACTCGATGCGCTGGTTCGGCTCGAAGGTGACGATGGTTTCCTCGAACGCGAGCGGGCCGGGGCCGATGCTGCGCACGGAGCCCAGGCCGTTGGGATCGCCCTGTCCGTCCTTGATGCGCGTGCAGCGGCCGCCAAGGAGCGTGGCGAAACGCTCGTGGTCGGCGAAGAACGCGAAGACTTTTTCGATGGGTGCGTGCACGCGTGCCTGCACGCGGACTTCCTGGGACGGCATGGTGTTCCCCGATGAAGAAATTGTTCGGCGCGCACAGTCCTTTCCAATCCAGAGATGAGCCTGAAGGGTGGGTCTGAGTGAGGGGCTGTCAGGCGGCGGGACGCTGGGCTTTGCTGATGGAAAGGAACAACTG